>DASRQP010000288.1:0-4580 GCA_035696585.1 Candidatus Acidiferrales bacterium
TTTCTCCAGCGCCATGTCTTCGAGCGTGTCGCCGTCAATTTGTGTGTCGGCGACTTTGTCGCCAGTGGTTGTGTTGACGACGCTGAACATGGAAAAAGTCTCGTGAGCATCGCCGCCGCCATCATCAATATAAAGGTAATGCGTGGCGGGATCGTAGCCGATGGAGTCCGCGTCGACTTTGAGTTTCACGCTCTTCAGAAGGCGGTAGGATTTTCCGTCGTAGATTTTCAGTTCGCCAGCGCCGCCGTCAGTGATGTAAATGCGGTTCAGATCTTCGCGGCAAAAAATCGCGTGCGGAATACCGATGCCGGCGATGGCGCGAATGTACTTGCCCGTGCGCAGGTTAAAGACGAGAACTTCGTGAGCGGTTTCGGCAGCGAGGAATAATCTGTTCCCGCGAAGGTCCACGCCGAGATGATCGAAGCGGCCTTTGACATTCGGGGGCATTTTATATTTCGCAACGAGTTTCAACGGGTCCGCTGCTTTAGTCGCGCCTGCAAGGCTCAGTACAAAAAGAATGGTCACAAAAATGGCCATCAGCTTTTTCATTGTTGTCCTCTAACGATTCGCATCCTTTCGTTTTCATACCATAAAGCACGACGCAGCGAAAAGATTTGAGGCGAAGATAAACGGAAATTAATTGTGGTTTAAGCCTGCGCGCGATTGTCGGGCGTACGATAAGAGACAGGCCAGTCCCCCCTTAATATTAGGACCAAAGGAGGAAATAGCGATGAATCGATGGATATATTTCGAGCGAATCCTGAGAATTGCGGGAATCGCGGCGTTGGGAGTTTGCTTTGCGTCCGCAGTGACGATGGCACAGACGGCGACGCAGGGGACGAAAACCATGGCGCAGAAACTAGTGGAGGATACGCACGCGCAGCATCCCGAGGCGACGGAGATCGGCATTGTCACCGTGTCCGCGAGCGGATGCCGGACGATTGCATCAACGGACAGCAAAGACATCGGAGAGAAATGCGAGGCGGACGACAGCGCGCCGATGAAAACAGGAAAGCCCTACGTGGAAAAAGAAAAAGACGGATACGACATTTCGCTGCCGCTTCATGATGTGTCCGGGAAGGCCATCGGTGCGGTCGGCATTGAATTCAAACTGGAAGCGGGGCAGACCGCAGCGAACATGACCGAGAAGGCCAAGCAAATTGCCGGCGAGATGGAGAAGCGGATACCTTCGAAGGCGGCGCTGTCGAAGCCCGCCATGTAAAAACGCGGCGCTAGGGGACCATCCAGGAAAGCCAGTGAGCCTGGGCAAAGGCGAGGAGGCCGACGGCGGTGGCGAAAATGATGCTGTGCCAGAACATGGAGCGGAGAACTTTGCCCTCTTCGCCAATCAGGCCGACCGTGGTGACGCCAACGGCGATATTCTGCGGAGAGATCATTTTGCCGGTGACGCCGCCGGAGGAATTCGTGGCGGCGAGAAGCACTGGATTGAGATGAAGCTGATGAGCGGCGGCGACTTGAAGATTGCCGAAAAGAAGATTGCTTGCGGTGTCGCTGCCGCTTAAAAAGCAGGCGACCCAGCCGAGATAACTGCTCACCAGAGGAAAAAATCCCCCAACGCGGGCCAGGGCCGCGCCGAGCGTGTAAGCCATTCCCGAATAATTGTAGAGATAGGCGAGGGCGACGATGATGACTACAGTCAGTCCGGGGATGCGCAACTGGCGAAGCGTCTTTACGCCGGACTGCGCAAAAACCTTCGGACGCGCGCGCAAACATAGCGCCGTGAGAATCGTGGCGACGAAAACGCCTGTACCGGTTGCCAAGGGTTGGAAAGCATAACGCGCGGCATAAAGTTTTCCGTAAAGGGTTATGAGAATGGCGTTGTGGAGATGGGGGATCGCAAAAGTGATTTGGCCGAGGTTGAAAAGCTTCAGGTAAGACCACAGGACCATTACGGCGGAAAGCAAGATCCAGGGGAGCCAAGCGGTGAAGGCGTCGCGCGCGGTGAGGGGAATGGAGTCCGCGGCGGGAGCGACGGCAGAAGGTTTTTCTCCCGCGGGTTTCCAGAGATGCAGAAACGCGACCAGAGTTGCGATTGAGGCCAGTGCGGCGATGATGTCCGCCGCCCAAGGTCCCCAGAAATTCGACACGAGGAATTGCGCAAAGGCGAAGCTGAATCCCGCGACAAGGATGGCGGGCCAGGTTCTTTTCAATCCTTTGCGTCCCGCAACCACCAATACCAGATAGCCGGGCAGGATGAAGGAAATGAACGGAAGCTGTCTGCCGACCATGGACGAGAGCTTCATCAGATTGAGACCGGTGACGCCGGCGAGCGCAACGATGGGAATTCCCAATGCTCCAAAGGCGACGGGCGCGGTGTCGGCGATCAGCGAAACGATAATCGCGCGGCGAGGCTTGAAACCCATGCCAACAAGCAGAAACGCAGTCATTGCGACGGGCGTTCCGAAGCCAGCGGTGCCTTCGAGAAGCGCTCCGAAACAGAAAGCGACCAGGATGGCTTGAATGCAAGGGTCGCCCGAGGCGCGCTGCGTCATCCAGCGACGAAGCTGATCGAATTTGCCGGTCTCGACGGCGAGGTTGTAAAGCCACAGAGCCGCGAAAACGATCCACATGATCGACCAGAGCGCGTAGATGATGCCGTAGAACGCGCTCCACAGCGCGAGCGCGAACGGCATACGCCAAGCAAAAACGGCGAGCGCTCCAGCAGAAAGCAAACCGCACGCGGTGGAAAGCAGGCCGCCCTTGCGCAAGCCTCCCATCAAGATGAGGACGATCGCGAGAGGAACGACGGCGACAAGCGCAGAGAGCGCCATCGAGTGCAAAGGGTCGAGCGGCTGGGGCCAGATTAGCGCGAGTGTCATTCGTCGAATACCATAGGACGCAAAGGGCCGGGGCGGGATTCTAGCATTGTGACTAATGGTAGTGGGTTAATTGCGCTTCCCCTGCCTCATGACCAACCAAAAAACAATCGCAGCGGTCACGACGGCCAACAGTGCGGCGTCTATCCCTGGTCCGATGACGAACGGATTCGGATGCCCGAGTCGCCATGTCTGGCAAGAGATAAGCAGCCATCGAAACGCGAAATAGCCGACCAAAAGGGTCACCAGTGATACTGCAGAAGCTGCGCCGTAAACAGGCCCGAATTGGCGAGACATTTCGCTAGGGTAGTTCCATTTGGAGGTGAAACCAACGGTCAACTCCTGATAGAGCGGTAATCGGAAATCTCTAACAACGTCGGCTCTGTCAAGCTATTTAAGAGCGCACCTCTCCGTTCACTTCAAAGAGTGTCCTTGTTCGTCGTGTTCTTTGGCCCTGTCGATGACCACGGCTCGCTTGTAATCTTTCGGTCGGTTTCGATCCGACCCACACATCTCTTCGATCCTAGCTTCAGACCATAATTACTCGTTCAAACTCCCTCTCGCGAGGGAGCGGGATGCCCATTCACTGACACGGCATTCTACTGCACGCCATTTCCGATTCCGAGCTGTCCCGCGTGCGAACCGAACTTGACCCAGTCTGCATATTCCCAGCCCTTCCGCCACATCCAGTACAACCGCACTCCCAGTCTTCGGGCCATGGCCACCTTGGCAATGTTCCGTTGCCGGCGCATCGCCAGATGCAGGTACCGTCGTCTCCAGTCCGCATCACATCGTGCTGCGGCTTGCGCTGCTTCCCCCAGCAAGAAACGCAGCAGAGAACTGCCTTGCTTGGTGATGTGGCCTAGTCGTTGATGACCCGCACTGGAGTCCTCGCAGGGAATCAGTCCGACATAGCTACCGATCTGCTTGCCGCACTGAAACCGCTCCACCGTCCCGATGATCAGCACGAAGGCCAGCGCCGTCAGCGGGCCCACGCCAGGATGCGTCATGAGCCGCAGCACCTCGGGCCACTTCCTGGCTTCCTGCTCGATCGCTGCAGTTAGCTCTTCGATGCTGGGGTTCATCCGGTCCAGCAACTCGAGCAGATCTTTCCGACGCCGCGCCGCCCACGGTGCGAGCGGAAGCTTTTCCAGCTGTGCCCGCCCTGCTTCGCTCCACAGCTTTTTCTTCCGTCGCTGGCCTTCGTTCATCGCCAGAGCCTGCAGTTGATTCATGATCCGCGTGCGCATCTGCACCAGGCGATGCCGGTGCCACAGCAGTTGTCGCAGATCCCGATTCTCCGCACTGGGTACCCAGATGCGCGGAAAATTATTCTCCCGCAGCAGCCGCAGCAGCAGTCGAGCGTCCTCCCGGTCCGTCTTCTGCTTGCGAACTCGCTTGGTTTTGATCTTCGCCGCATCGCCGATCCACAGCTCCATACCGAGTTCTGCCAGCAAGCGCTCGAACCAGCGGGAGTAGCCCGTGGCCTCGATCCCTACTCGCACGCTGACTCCCCGCCTCGCCAGTTCCCGGTAAAACTTCTCGGCTTCTTCCGCACTGTGGTTCAATTGCCGTTCCACATACTCTCCCGTTTCTGTGTCTACCAACGCGATGTACTGGTCGCTCGGGTGATAATCCACGCCTATAATGATCATGTTCGGCTCCTTTCTCCCGAGCCTTTGGTCATCGACAAACCATAGTCTACTCGGGTCTAAGGAGCCGACGTTGTTATGCAATCACTGA
>DASRQP010000289.1:0-9386 GCA_035696585.1 Candidatus Acidiferrales bacterium
TTCATCAGAGAAATATTTCAGCACCGACGCGATGGGAACAGGAACCACTTGGCCCAATCCGCAAATTGACGTGAGCCGAAGGGCGTTGGCGAGCTCGTCGATGAGAGTCATATCGGACGAGGCGCCTTCGCCGCGCGTCCAACCGGTAAGAATGTCGACGAGCTTTTGCGAACCGATACGGCAGGGAACGCATTTGCCGCACGATTCGTTGCGAAAAAACTTTGTCGAGTTGAGAGCCATGTCCAGCATGCACGCGGAGTCATCGCAAACGACGAGCGCCCCCGAGCCGAGCATGGAGCCCGCGTCAGCCAGCGACTTGAAATCCATGTGAACGTCAGCCATCGATGCGGGGAGATAGCCGGAGGACGGACCCGACGGCGCGAAGGACTTTAGTTGGCGGCCATCCGGAGGGCCACCGGCACAGCGAAAAATCAAATCGGACGCAGGCGCGCCCATCGCGACTTCATAAACGCCGGGGCGTTTCACGGCGCCACTCACGCCGATAAATTTCAGTCCCGAAACTCCGCTCTGCCCTTGCGATTTGTACCAATCCACGCCGCGAACGAGGACGAGCGGAACATTTGAGAACGTTTCGACATTATTGATTACGGTTGGCTTTTGCCAGAGACCTTGCACGCCGGGGAACGGCGGCTTGTTGCGAGGCTCAGCGCGTCTGCCTTCGATGGCTTCGAGCAGAGCGCTTTCTTCGCCGCAAATGTAGCCGCCTGGGCTTGTGAAAATCTCGAGATCGAAGGCGAGACCGGAGCCCAGAATGTTTTGGCCGAGAATGCCGTCGCGATAACAGGACTGAATCTCTGCAGCGATTATTGTCTTGGGCAATTCATATTCATGGCGAATGTAGAGAATTCCTTTGCGCGCGCCGGTGAAAAGGCCTGCGAGGATCATGCCTTCTACGACCAGATGCGAAAGATTTTCCAAGATGAAGCGGTCTTTAAACGTGCCGGGCTCGCTTTCGTCTGCATTGCAAACGATAAATTTCTCATCGCCGGGCGCGCCTTTAACGATTTCCCATTTCGTCCCCGTCGGGAAACCCGCGCCACCAAGGCCACGCAGGCCGCTGGCTTTCAATTGCCCGATGAAGCCCGTCCAATCGCGCGAGGAAATAAAATTTCGAAGCGCGCCGTAGCGTTCAGATCCGCGATAGGGATCGGACAGAATTTCCTGCTTCGCCGGTTCGTGCACGTGTTCCGGCAAGGCCTCACCGGCGAGCGCGTCACGAATCAAGAGATCCGCGGACGCGGAATTCATGCGCGTGCAAATGTGGCCGTTCACTGCGATTGCGGGAGCGCCGTCGCATTGGCCGAGACACGAAACCTCTTGAAGAGAAAAATCGGACGGCGAAGCGTTCTTATAGCGCCGCTCAAGCGCTGCGCGAAGATCGTCGGCGCCCCGAAGATGGCAGGCCATATCGCAGCAAACGCGAACGTCAGCCTTTGGCGCTGGTGCAAGCCGAAAATGCGGATAAAAACTGGCTACGCCGTGCAGTCGATATAGCGGAATGCTCGAACGGTACGACAACGCGGCCAGTTGATCGGCGGGAAGATAGCCGAACTGACCTTGAATGGCCTGTAGCTCGTCGTAGATCAACGGAATCGAAGACAATCTCGGGAGCCTCAGTTGCCGTTCCAATGCGCCAGCCGGTGAGCACAATTGCTGAAATTCTTCCCGACGGCTTCGGGAGTATATAGCAGAGGGACGATGGCGTGTCCATGAAGACGGTGGCTCCGATGGTAATTGTTTGGCCAACTTTCGCGGAGCGCAACGAGGCAAGCGTTGACTTCGCGCGCGGGCGCGGAGTATAAGCAGCGCGGTCTTCGACTATGACGAACACGACACGTGCGCGCGTCTTACGCGGCCTCATCGGCTTCGGGCTGATGCTCTCCGTCGCGGACTTGCCCGTTGCCAGGGGACAAAACCGCGCGGACAAAACATCTGCGCAAGCTCCGGCGCCGGTTCAATACGTGGGCGCGGGCGGCTGCAGCGCGCCTGCGTGCCACGGCAGCGTCCGGCCAATGACGCAGACGCGCATTTGGCAAAACGAATACAGTACCTGGGTCACACAAGATAAGCACTCGCGCGCCTACACGATGTTGAGCGGTCCCGTTGCGACGCGCATGGCGAAGATTCTGGGATTGCCAGCGGCGACCACCGCGCCGAAATGTTTGGCGTGTCACGCGATTGATGCCGCGGCTTCGCAGCGCGCGCGAACGTTTGATATCAGCGACGGCGTGAGCTGCGAAAGCTGCCACGGACCAGCGTCGGCGTGGCTCGGCCCGCATACCACGGTCGGATGGACGCATGAGCAGTCGGTGAAACTGGGAATGTACGACACGCGGGACATTGTCCAGCGAACAGAACGATGCCTGGAATGCCATCTCGGAACGAAAAATAAATATGTGGACCACGAGATGCTCGCCGCAGGCCATCCGGATTTATATTTCGAGCTGGATTCGTTTGAGGCGACCATGCCTCGGCATTGGAAGCAGCCGCTCGAGCAAGACGCGTGGAGCGATGTGCGCGACTGGGGCACGGGCCAAGCCGTGCAATTTAGCGCGGAGATGAAATATTTGCAGGATTTGACGCAGCGCGACGCGTGGCCGGAATACTCTCAACTTGATTGCTTCGCGTGCCATCACGATTTGGTGAAAACAGAAAATAGTTGGCGGCAGCAGCGCGGCTATGCGGGACGCAAACCCGGAAGCCCTCCGTGGAATCCGTCGCGATACATCGTGTTTCGCCAGATGGCCCGCGCGGTGAACGCGGCTTTGGCGACAAAACTGGATGCGTCGCTTGGAAATGTGAATGCAGAGATGAGCCGCGTTGCTCCGGATCGGGCAAAAGTCGCTGCATCCGCCGCGGATACTGCCGGAGCGCTCGATGATTTGGCGCAACGAATTGCGACGATGCCTTTCGACCAGGCGACTACCATAAAGTTGATGCGTGATATTTCCGCCGACAGCGACAAAATAGCCATGGCAGGAGAACGCAGCGCCGAGCAAGCGACAATGGCGCTCAATTCCCTGTTCCTTGCGTGCTCGCGAAACACAAAGATGGCGAATGACGCGGAGTTGCGCGGCGCGATCTCGGGCCTTTACCAGCAATTGCAGAATCCGTCGGAGTACGATGGATTCCAATTTGCCGCGCAGATGCGTAAAGTCAATGCGCTTCTGCGCTGACGCGCGAACACACGGCATTCGCTATCCTTCTCGAGAGTTTTTCTTACCGAATATTTGCGATAACCATGCGCGCTGACCCACTCGCCGAAAAAAACAAACCTCCGCACAAGTGGCAGTCCGGTTTCTGGGCCCTGATCGCCACGCAATTTCAAGGCGCCTTCAGTGAGAACGCTCTGAAAAACCTCGTCATCCTGCTGATTCTGGGAATGGGGCTGACGGAAGTCGAGAAGAACCACCTGGTTCCGATTGTGCTGGTGCTCTTCGCGCTGCCATTCATTTTGTTTTCAATGACCGGAGGCTACTTTGCCGATCGGTTCAGCAAGCGATCAGTAACAATCGGCACGAAACTCTTCGAGATCAGCTCCACGTTCTTCGCGCTCGCGGGCCTTGCGCGCCAGAATCTGATTCTCGAATTCATCGCGATTTTCTTGTTGAGCACGCAGGCGGCGCTGTTTGGACCTTCGAAATACGGGCTCCTGCCCGAAATCCTGCCGGAAGAAAAACTCTCGTGGGGCAACGGAATTATCGAGCTGGGCACGTTTCTCGCCATCATCACCGGGACGATGGCCGCTGGGTACCTTTCCGACGGTTTCCGCGGACACCAGCAGTGGTCCGGAGTAATTTTCATCGCTCTTGCGATCGTCGGGACGTTCATGAGCCTCGGAATTTCGCGCGTCCCCGCCGCCAATCCGGTCCGGCGATTCCATCCCAATTTCGTTACGGAAATCTGGCGAGAGATGCGCGAAATCAAGAAGGATCGCGTGCTGTGGCTCGCCGTGCTGGGCAATACGTACTTCTGGTTTCTCGGAGGCCTGCTGCAACCGGTCATTCTTCTCTACGGCAAGGAGGTGCTGCGGCTCAGCGATACGCACAACACGTACTTGCAGGCGGCGCTCGCTATCGGAATCGGAGTGGGAAGCGTCGCGGCAGGATACCTTTCAGGTGGAAAGATCGAGTATGGATTGATTCCGCTGGGCTCCATGGGATTGACGGTGTTTGCGGTGACTCTCTCTTCGAGCCACCTAACTTTTATTGGCGTCGGCGTGCGGCTTGCATTGCTCGGTTTTTTCGGCGGTTTCTTTGCTGTTCCGGTGAACGCGCTGATCCAGCATCGGCCGGAGAGCGGCCACAGGGGAGCCGTTCTCGCCACCGCGGGCGTGGTGTCGTTTCTCGGCGTGGCCGCTGCCGGAGGCGCCTACTACCTGCTCGAAGGCGTTTTGCATTTGGCCCCTGCCACCGTTTTTCTGGTCGGGTCCACCCTGACGCTTGTGGCGACCGTGTACGCCGTTGTGTTACTACCCGATTCGCTGCTGCGATTCATGCTGTGGATGGCCACGCATTCGCTTTACCGCATCCGGGTCGAAGGCCGCGAGAACATTCCAGAACGCGGCGGTGCGTTATTTGTGGCGAACCACTTGTCGTTCGTCGACGCGCTATTGCTGATTGCCTCCACGGACCGTCACATCCGATTCCTCATCGACAAAGACATGTACGAGAAGCCGGCGATAAAGCCGTTTGCACGAATGCTGAGGGCGATTCCTATTTCTTCGCTGCAGCGGCCGCGAGAGCTGCTGCGCTCGCTGCGGGAGGCGACGGCCGCGATTCAGGCCGGCGAAGTGGTTTGCATTTTCGCGGAAGGCCAAATTACCAGAATCGGGCAGATGCTGCCATTCCGGCGCGGCTTCGAGCGAATCATGAAGGACGTACAGGCACCTGTCGTGCCCATCGCTTTGGACGGCGTGTGGGGAAGCATTTTCAGCTTCGAGCGCGAACGGTTTCTCTGGAAATTCCCGCGACATATTCCCTACCCCGTTACCGTGAGCTTCGGAAAACCAATGCCGCCGACCACGAGCGCGCCGGAAGTGCGCCAGGCAGTGCAGGAATTGCAAAGCGAAGCATTTCAGTTTCGCAAGAAACGCATGCGGCCGCTCGTGAAGTCGTTTGTCGCTTCGGCGCACCGTCACCCTTTCCGCTTCGCAATGGCGGATGCGCGGACGCCACGGCTCCGATTCGGCGGAGCGCTTGCACGCTCGCTATTTTTGGCGCGACGGCTTGCGAAAGTGTGGGAAGGACAATCGAAGATCGGAATCCTGCTGCCGCCCTCGGTGGCCGGGGCGCTGGTGAATTTTGCCGCCACGCTCTGCGGCAAAGTCCCGGTGAATCTGAACTACACGGCGTCGCGCGAGTCTCTGGAGTCGAGCGTGCAGCAATGCGGGATTGAGACCGTGATTACGTCCAGCGCGCTGCTTGAACGCCTGAAAATCGAAATCCCGGCAAAACCAATTCTTATTGAAGAAGCAGCTGCCAATCCTCGCGCAAGCGAGAAGTTCCTGGCATTTTGCCTCTGGTGGCTGCCCGCATTGTGGCTCACTCGGGTGTACGCCAAAGGAACAGTCGCAACCATTGATGACCTTGCCACGATAATTTTCTCGAGTGGAAGCACGGGCGAACCGAAAGGCGTGATGTTGAGCCATTACAATATCGCCGCCAATATCGAGCAACTTGGGCAGACCTTCATGCTCGATGATCGCGATTGTCTGCTTGGCGTGCTCCCCTTTTTCCATTCCTTCGGATTCACGGTAACGCTGTGGCTGCCCTCCGTATTGGGCGTGGGAGTCGTCTACCATCCTAGCCCACTCGATTTCTCGGCTATCAGTGAATTGGTAAGGAAATACAAAGTGACGTTTCTGCTGGCAACACCCACGTTTTTGCAAGGCTACTTGCGGCGCTGCTCGCCGGAGGATTTTGGCAGCATCCAGTTTGTGCTCGTCGGAGCGGAGAAATTGTCTGAGCGAGTGGCGCTGGCTTTTGAAGATCGCTTCGGCATCCGTCCGCTCGAAGGCTACGGCTGCACGGAATGCTCTCCCGCGGTCGCTGTGAACACGCGAGATTACCGCGCTCCGGGATTCAGACAAGTCGGCGCGAAACGAGGAAAGATCGGCCACCCGCTGCCGGGTGTCAGCGTGCGCATTGTGAATCCGGACTCTGGCGAGACATTAGAAACGGACCAGGCGGGGCTGCTGCTGGTTCGCGGTCCGAACATCATGCAAGGTTACCTTGGCCGCCCCGACAAGACGTCCGAAGCGCTCCGCGATGGCTGGTATGTCACGGGCGACATCGCATCCATCGACGAAGACGGCTTTCTAACGATTACCGACCGTCTCTCGCGTTTCAGCAAGATCGGCGGAGAAATGGTGCCTCACATTAAAATCGAAGAAACGCTTCATGAACTTTCCGGCGCGACTGAACAGACTTTTGTTGTGACCGGAGTTCCTGACAGTCAAAAGGGTGAGCGGTTGGTCGTGCTTCACCGCCTGCGAGAAGATCAATTGAAGGAAGTTCTCGAGAAACTGGGTAAAGCGGGTCTGCCGAATCTTTGGACACCGCGGGCGAATCAATTTTTTGCTGTCGAGGAGTTCCCGCACCTCGGCACCGGAAAATTGGATCTGCGAGCCATTCGCCAACTCGCGCTGGAATATTCCTCTGACGAATAGGTTCAACTCCTCCTGGCCAGTCTTAGAAGATCGACAGCTTGATATGCAGGAATTTCTTCGGGTCGCGGCGGAAATCGCCGATCATCAGACGCATATCGCCCGTGAGCCCGGTCATGTTGTTGTAAAGCTGCGGGTCGGTGAAAACTTTGCCCATGCTGCCCTGACCGTTGTTCAGTTTTCCGGTGACGTCACGAACGTTCGCCGAAGCGTCGCGCAGATTCGTGAAAACGGAATCGTCGGTGACAAGTTTCCCAAGCGTTCCCTTTCCATCGCGCACGCCTGCGACCAGCGCATTGGAATTGTCGAGGAAAGTGTTGGTCTTTGTGTAAAACGAAGGATCGTAGATGAGCTTGCCGAGAGTTCCCTGCTGGGAATCGATGGCCGCGCTGGCAGACTGGAGATGGCCGACGGTGGCGTCAACTTTGTTATACAACTCGTCGGATACAACTAGCTTGCCAATCGAACCTTGACCGGACTGAACGCCGCTGATAACTGATTCTGCTTTCGCGACTGTGGCATTCATGTGGTTGTACATTGACGGATCGTAGATAAACTTGCCGATGGTCCCTTCTCCTTTGCGGACCGCGCCGATGATGTCACCCACCTGCTGCGTCAATTGGCCAAGATTCGCCTCCAGCTCAACGCCTCGCTCGACGATTTCCTGCATGTCGTTTCCAGCCTTTCCGGGAACCGTGCCTTGATTCTGAACCACCGCGCCCTGGAAGCCGCGCGAAACGGTCACATACCTATTGCCGAGAAGGCCTGAGGTCACAAGGCTGGCCTGCGAATCGGTGCGAATCAGACTCTGATAGCGTTTATCAACGCGCATGTCGATTTCAATATTGTGCATGCGATCCGTGGGATGCGGATTGATTTTGAGATGCTGCACACTACCGACCGTCACGCCGTCCAGACTCACGGGCGCGCCCTGCTGGAGGTCCGAAACCTCTGGCAAATAGGTTTTAAGCGAATACTTTGCGCCCCAATTCACACCGGTGACGTAAAAAATTGCGACCGCCAGCAGCGCCAATCCGGCCAGAACAAACAGGCCTACGCGAAGTTCCGTCCATGTGAGTTGCTTCCGTTGCGCCATTTCTTTCCTCCTGTGAACTCAATCAAATTTCAAAGAAACTATTTGTTCCGCAACCACAAAATGTTCTTCAAGATAAAAATTCACGAAGATAGGGATCACTCGACTTCAATAGCTCCTGCGTCTCCCCTTGAAAATAAACTTGCGCGTCACGCAAAACCAGGAAGTTTGTCGGCGAAAAATGGCGTCCATCTTTTTCTTCCCAGAGGGGGACGACGTGGTCGGATTTTGAATCAAACACAAAATTCGCCAAACCGAAAGCGTCCTGAAGGCGATGGGTTGCGAGCAGCGACGTAACGCCATTCAGATCGCGCAGGCGCAGGATGAGCGTGATGATGGTCTGACTGGTGATCGGGTCCAGCCCGCCGGTCGGCGAATCGTAGTAGACGATTGGCGGCTGGTTGATCAAAGCGCGTGCGATGGACACGCGGCGGCGCATGCCTCCGGAAAGTTCATCGGGGAATTTGTCGTACGAGCCCTCCATTTCGACGAATCGAAGGGCCTCGCGGACGCGCGGTTCGGTCTCTTCGGGGGGAACAGCTTCTTCGTCGAGACGAAACGAAACATTCTCCGCCACGTTCAGCGAATCGAATAGCGCCCCTTCTTGAAAAACAAAACCGATGCGCCGCCGAAAGTCGAGTAACTCAACTTCGTTCATGGCGGTGAGGTCGTGCCCCATCACGACAACGCGGCCAGACTCCGGACGCAACAACCCCGCCGCCAGTTTCAGAAGAACAGTCTTACCGGAGCCGCTTTCCCCGAGGACAACCTTTGTCTCGCCGGGAACCACTTCGAACGAGATGCCGCGAAGCACCTCGCCTTCATCGAAGGAAATGCTCACGTCCTCGAAGCGGATTAAAGGTTCGCCCGGAACGATATTACTTATGGGCTGGCTTGACATCGCGCTCCATTCCCGTACGCGAATTGATTATAGATGGAAACGCGCACGCGGCCGGGGAAAACCGGGCACGGCATCGCTAGGTAAACCAGTACAGCAAGAGCTTGCCCAAAAAGAAGTCACTGACGAGAATCGCGACGGAAGCCACAACCACGGCGGTTGTGGTGGCACGGCCGACCCCTTGCGTGCCGCCACGCGTTCGCAGGCCGTAGTAGCATGCCACCGTGGAAATGATAATGGCGAAAACGAAAGGCTTAGCGAGACCCATGAAGAGGTCACCAAAGGCCAAGGCGTTGACGGCGCGATTCCAGAATTCGGCGGCGCTTAGGCCTAGTGTGAAATGGGCCACGATATAGCCTCCGATCAAGCCGATCAGATCAGCCACGGCTGTGAGCAACGGCAAAACGAGCACGGTGGCGATCAGCCGCGGTACAACTAGCTTTCGCACAGGGTCCGTTCCCAGCGCGCGCATTGCGTCCACCTGTTCCGTGACCACCATCGACCCCAACTCCGAAGCGATGCCGGAACCATTTCGTCCCGTCACCAGCAGTCCCGCAATCGTCGGGCCGAGTTCGCGCACCAGAGCAATCGCCACGGTGTCTCCCGTCAGCGCCGTTTCTCCGAACCGCTGGAATTGCTGCGCTGTGTTCAAAACCATCACGCCGCCAATAAAAAATCCGGTGAGCAGAATAATCGGCAGCGAGCCG
>DASRQP010000290.1:0-6599 GCA_035696585.1 Candidatus Acidiferrales bacterium
GGCCGTCACGATGGTTGACCACGCCGCCAGCCATGCAATCAACCGCGACATCCCGAAGCCAAAAACAATGCCCAGCACGCCTCCGGCGAAGGAAATCAAGATGGCTTCCACCACGAACTGCCGCACGATGTCTGACTGCCGCGCACCGACGGCGCGCCGCACGCCGATCTCGCGAGTCCGTTCCAGAATGCTGGCCAGCATGATGTTCATAATTCCGATGCCTCCGACCAGCAGCGAAATCGAGGCAATCGCGACCATCACTGTGTTGAAGAGGCGCTCGGTGCGCTGTTGTTCGGCGAGAAGTTCGGCGGGTACAATCACCGTAAAATCGCCCGCATTGCGATGTGTAGTGTTGAGGACGCCGCGTACGATATCAGCGACGCTTGCACTGTCCGCGGCCGGCGTTAGATGCAGGTACATGCCGTCGATTTCATCCTTCATATCGCTCATGGAATCTTCCAACCGGAGGACCACCGCATTCACGGGAGCGTAAATCAAGTTGTTCAAATCCTGATTGGGTACGCCGGCCACGTCGGTTTGTGCCGCTAATTCAGGCGCCACCACGCCGATTACGTGAAACCACTGGTCGTTGACCTTGACGTATTTGCCCACCGCATCGGCGGAGCCAAACAGATTGAATTTCGCCGCGGAACCGAGAACGCAAACGGGCGCGGCGGCGGCATTTTCTTCCGCGTCGAAGAATCTGCCCTGCGTCACTTGCAGTCCGGCGATGTGAGGATAGTTCTGGTTGACGCCGTAGACTTGCGGGTCATCCTGCTCGGCCTTGGGAATCAGCTTCGAAGGCGCGAAGCGTTTGCGCGGCGTAGCCTCCGCGACGCCTGCAACACCCAGAATCGAGCGGTAATCGTCGAATGTAAGGCCGGGCGAAATCCGGCGCACTTTCTGAAGTGTTTGATAATTGCTCGCCTCTTTTGCCTCCACGATCAGATTGCGGACGCCGAGCTCCTCGATGAAAGCCATTACTTTTTGCTGCGCGCCCGCGCCGATGGACAGCATGGACACCACGGCGGCGACGCCGAATATCATTCCCAGCATGGTCAGCAAGGAACGCAGCTTGTGGATCATCAGGTTGTCAAAGCCCAGACGGAGGTCAGGCAGCCAGTGAAGCAGCGAGCGAGGATAGGCCAGCCTGGCGGGGTCGATTGGACGTGTCGCCATTCTCAGGGTGCTCCGGGACTTGGCGTTGGACCGGGTGCGCCGGGCTTGCTGCCAGAGGATTTCTGCGTGGGATCGATCAGAGCGACTTGCGTGCCCTCTTTCAGCCCCTCGATGACGGCCAAGCCCTCGGTCACGTAACGAATCTTGATTTCGCGGGCGTCGAAACCGCCGCCCGTTTTCACATAGACGGTGGCCTTACCGTCTTTTTGAAATACGGCCTGCCGTGGAACGTACAGCGCATGTTTCAGAGGATCGCCGAGAATGACGAGGCGCGTCGTGAAGCCCGGCCGCAGCTCAGCGTTCGCCTGTGCCAGCTGCACGGTGACGCTGAATTTGTGCGCGGAATCGTCGTCGAAGAAAAATCCACCGGACATTCCGGCGAGCGTCTTCACCTTCCCTTGCACGGTTAATCCCGGCAGGGCATCCACCCGTGCCTCGACGGATTGCCCGATTTTGAGGTTGGCGCGATCGGCTTCTCCCACTTGGGCGGCGATCTCCATCTGACCGATGTCAATCACGTCCGCGACGACGCTGCCGGGTCCGACCTGATCTCCCGTCTGATATTCGGGCAGAGACATGCCGCCAAAAAAGAACCCGCCGGACGCGTTTTCGTTTTCCCTCACAACAACCAGTCCATTGATAGGGGACTTCACTTGCATGTTGGCAATGTTCTCTTCTGCCTGATGCATGGCGAGGCTCGCCTTATTGCGTTTCTCGTTGTCGACGGCGACGGTCGCCTGGTTCGATGCTGCGTGCGATTGAATGTCCTGCTGGAGTTGCGCAAGGGCCCGCTTTGCCTCATCGAGGGTCAATTGGTTTTTCTGCGCGTCAATCGAACTGACAATTTCGTGTTTACTTACGTCCAATTCAGCCTGACGCACCGCAAACGTCGCTTTTAGCAGGGCTGTCTGATCTTGAGCGGTCTGCACCGCCGCATCATCCTTGGCCTTCACGATTTCTTGTTCGGCTTGCGCGAAATCGGATTGGGCCTGCCCGAGATTGTATTGCTGCTGGCTGGGGTCGAACGCAACGACGATATCGCCTTTCTTTACCGGAGTGCCTGTCTTCACGAGCTGAATAATTTGCAGAGTGCCTCCGGCGATCGGCGGAGCGATCAGCATGGCGGTTTGCGTGGCGCGCAGTTCGCCTTTCGTATGCACCTTGGGCTGAAGTTCACCCTGTTTCACCGCGGCGACTGGTATGTCTTGCGTCGAAGATTGAGTAGCGCCGCGAGCCGCGCACGAAGCGAGATTCACCGTTGCAACCGCGAAGAGCACGAGAGAGCCAAATGGAATATTTTTCAGGGCCATTTCTATATCGCTAGTCGGATGCCGCTGGTTCTTGCAGCGCCACGCGCTCGCCAGGTTGCAATCCCTTCGCAATCAAGATCTGATCGCCGCTGCGTCGCGACACTTCAATGGGACGTTGTTCCAGTTTCGTCCCGTGCAGTACGTAGACGACGCTTTGACCAGCTTTGCGAAACAGCGCAGCCGCGGGAATCGTGACTCCATTGGGAACCTGATCCACGATGACGCGCACGTTCGCGCTCATGCCGGGACGAAGCCGGGCGTCTGAGTGGCCGAGAACTATGTCCATCGTAAAATTCCTCGGAAAAGGCCAACCCGCCGAAAAATCCATGCTCGCGATTGTGCTGATTTGGGTGATGCGTCCCGTAAAATCTCGATCCGGGATGGCGTCGATGCGGATGGTGGCCGTCTGGCCCGTTTGAATGCGGCCACGCTCCGTCTCGTCGAGGCGGGCGGAAATTTCGAGAGTCGAGAGGTCGGGCAATTCGGCGATTTCCGCGCCCGACCAGGCGCGATCGCCCTGCTTGAACGGAGGGGCGTTGCCCATGTTCCCAGCGGCGCGCCAATTGTCCTGCAAAGTCACAATGCCGTTGGTTGGGGCGCGCAGCGTGAGGGCAGCGAGGCCACGGTCCGTTTGGCGAACCCCGTAGAGAGCCTGGTCGCGTTTTTGCTGCTTGCTCTCGATGGTTGCCGCGTTGGCATCGCGGTCTGCCTTCAACTTTTCTTCCATTTCTTTCAGCTTCTGCTGCGCGTCGGCCACTTTCAAATCCGCTTCCTCGCCCTCGATTTTCGAAACGATTTCGTGCTTGCTGGCGTCGAGCTTCGCGGACTGCACGTCGAACCGCGCTTTCATAACGTCGGTGAGATCCTGCTCTTCTTTCAGGCGAGCTTGGGCGCGCGCTGCCTGGATTTCGGCGTCGGAGGATTTCAGTGTGGATTGATCCTGCGCGAGGGTTTGCTTCAACGTCGTCGCGTCAAACTCCACCACGACGTCGCCCTTTTTGACTTGCGCGCCGTTCTGCGCCAGCTTGATGATTTGCAGATCGCCCGCCTGATACGGGGCCGAAATGATGGCGGATTTTAGGGCCTTTGCCTGGCCGCGGAGCTGCACGTAGTCCGTGAATTCTCCGCGCTGGACGAGGGCGCTGGGAATCAAGGGCTCAGGGCGAGCTAATCGAAAAGCTCCAAAACCCGCAAATCCGAAGATGACAAAAGAGCAGAGGAGAACCGCTCCTTTTCTTCGCTTCCATAAATTCCCGGCCTTGTTCATATCAATCAGGAAGAACCCGTGCCTTCACGTGTTGAACGGATTACGTCGCCCGCGCGCAATCCGGATTCAATCACCACGTCGAGATCATTTGCCGGGCCGATTTTCACCTGGTGTTTGTCGAAACCAGTCGCCGTTTTGAGGAACACGTAGTCTTGACCTTTATCGTTGATGACGCTTTGCGCCGGCACAACCAGAACATTTTGTAGCTTGCTCAGTTCCACGTCGGCGGACGCGGAAAGATCGGGCATCAGCTTGGGATTGTTTCCGCGAATCGAAAAAATAGCGACAAACGTGCGAACTTTATCCGTAAATTGCCCCGAATGGCCCAGCGGGGCCAATTCGTCGAGGGCTCCCGGGAAGGAAAGACCAGGATACGCATCGAGATGCACGGTCGCTGGCTGGCCAATGTGGAGTTGAGACATGTCCTCCTGGTTCACCGCTACGCGAACATCCATTTGCGCGGGATCAACCACCTTCATGAACGGGACGCCGGCACGCACTTCGTCGCCTTCCTGGACTTCTCCCATTCTGCTGCCCAGCCAAACTGTGTTTAGAACCACGATGCCATCCATGGGCGAGCGGATGGTCATTTTCTCTGCGTTTCCCTGGGAGTAGAGCATCGTGCTGCGCGCACGGTCCCGCTGGATTTCCAGGACACGAATGTCGGCGGCCGCTGCTTCGCGCTTCAATTGAAAAGTCTGACGGAGTTGCTTGAGAGTCTGATCAGCCTCTTGGAGAGTTTCCTGGTTTTTTTCGGCGTCAATGCGGGAAACGATGTCGTTCTTTGTTACTTCCAGCTGCGCCTTGGTGAGATCGTCCTCCGCCTGCTTTAATTCTGTCTCGTCTTTGGCGCGAGCGGCGTCTTCGGCGGCGCGTTTCTCTTCGACCTGATCTACGAGGTCCTGATAAGTTGCTTTCTTATCGAGAGAGTCTTTGATCTGGGCCTGGCGATCGAATTCGACGAGCACGTCGTCCTTTTTCACGCGTGCGCCCGCACGAGCAAGTCTCGTCACAACCATGGAATCGAGCTGTGCGCCTTCCAGTCTAGGGGCAAGCACAGGCCGCGACTTGACGGCCTCCGTTGTGCCGGTTAAACGAAGCACCTGGACAAAATCCCTTTTCGTCACGGTAGCGGTGCCGGACTCTTCAGGATTTGACGCGCTTGTGCGCCGAACGTTTGCAGAGAAATATACCGCGAGGATCAGGGCGGAAAGTACGACGGACGCTGCGATGATGCGCGCGACTCTGTGCGGCGCTCGCGGATTAGCGAAATTGTCGGGAGGGAGAATTCCGTCGCGACGTTTTTTCCCTGCTCGCTGGAAAGCGGGCCATTTCACGATCCGTTTGTGAATCGAGTCTTTCATGCCAGCGCGCCGATTTGCGGCATTCCTATTTTGTCGATGATGAAGTATATCCCTCAGGATATCAGTAATCAAATCAACATCATCATCCAGATGAACCAGACGTAATCTCTCGTTTCCGAGATGCATTCTGGGGCTACAAGGATATCCGTTGACTTTTTTATGGTTACGGCTGCGCGGGGGGAAGTTGAAGCGGGATTTTCGGGTCGTTTGCCGATACGGCGCCGGCCTTGATCCAGGCCTCGCGCGTCAGCAATGAACCAGCGACAGTCGAAACCGCCGCGGCGCGCCGCAGTTTACGCGAGCGCTCTCTGGTTGAGAACGCAGCGATCACCCGGAGAGCCAGCGGCAAAGGTCCAGAGAGAAGACCGCCGAGGCGTGTTAGCAGGCCGGTCTTTCCTGACTTCAGCGGCTTGAGCGCCGGCGTTTGGAGAATCTCGATTCTGGCGCCAATGGCCGTTTCGCATAGAGCCGATCCAATTCCCAGGAAATTCAAAGCAGCGTTGTCATCGTGGCCGCACAATTCCAGGATTGAAGCTGCCGCTCCCAGGCCGGAAGCCGCAAAATGGATGGGAAGAGTCGCCACGCTTTCTGACCACACGGGAATCGCGGTAGCTCCGATCAAAACGCCCGTATACGTTGCCAGCACCATTCCGGAGAGCGCCGAGAGCATTCCGGCCGCGTTGCCGACGAACCCTGGTTTGCGCCGCCAGCCATTTCTGCGCGCGTCGCGGCGTTCGAGCGCATTTGCGAAAGCTGCCATCGCGCTCGTCGTCGAGAACGTAACCAGCGTCCACGAACCCACCGACATCGCGCTCTGAATCTTGAAGACGCGCAGCATATTCAGAAAGCGCGACGGCATTCCCAAATCGCCGACGAGCAATGCCGGTGAAATCGCGCCGCCAATCGCCGCGAGCCAGCGCGCATCGCGCACCAGTTCGCGGTCCGCGCCCGTCAAGTTCGCGACTCCGGCGATCACCGCCGACGCGCCAGCCGCTCCGCCCACAAAGAAATAAACAGGGATTTCCCATGTCCATTGCGGCGCCTTCAGCACAGGCAACCCGTAATATCCGTTTTCCGGAGAAGCTTGCAGGAACGGAGCGCCGCTGGGCCGAATCCCCGAGGAATCAACGCGCCCATGCGTTTCCGCTTCGCGGCGAATTTGCTGCAGTCTTGCCGCGCTCGCGGGCACAGCGGGTGTGAAAGGCATGCGGCGAGGCGCGCTCATTGCTGCTTGCCTGCAAGAAAAGCAAGCAGAGTGCCGGCCAGCATTAGTCCGGCGGCAATCCCGGCCGATTTCCAGCCGCGCTGCAAGTGAACCGTCGGGACTTCAGGATTCGGCGGCAAATTGTAGGTTCTCGGGTCGCCTCGCACGACGAAAACAGCGTGCGTCCCGCCAACGCTCGAATCTTGTGGGTCATAAATTTGCGCGTCATGGACGCCGCGGCTCTCGAGTTCGGCAATCCGTGCGCGCGCGGCCTG
>DASRQP010000291.1:0-12865 GCA_035696585.1 Candidatus Acidiferrales bacterium
GTTCCATGGCCCTCACACTAAGCCAGCGAAGAACGGCGAGCAACTACGAGAATCACGAAAGTGTCCAAATCGCAAACGGGTGCGGCGCGAGGGAAAATGCCGTGACGGAGAATATCGTTCGGACCTCAGGGGTTAAAACCCCTGAGGGCAGACGGCTCTTGCGGCGGGGATGAATCCCCGCCCTGCCAAGACAGATGACGGGAAGCGCTCGGCGCTTTGCGCCCTTCGGCAAGACGCTCAGGACAAACCGACGGATGGGGATTAACCCCGCCCCTACAAAGGCAAAGGCACACAGGCTGAAGCCTGTGCCACGCAGACTGTTGGCGCTCTGGCGAAGGCAGAAGCGCTCGGCGCTTTGCGCCTTTCGGCAAGACGCTCAGGACAAGCCGACGGGCGGGGATTAACCCCGCCGCTACGAAGGCACAAGCACACAGACTAAAACCTGCCTGCGGCGGGCAGGCCTGTACCACGCGGACCAGAAAAAAAGCAGATCCCTCGCTGAAAGCGCTTCGGGATGACAACGGAAGGCGGCGACTCGGCGCTCTGCGCCCTTCGACAAAACACTCAGGACAAGCCGACGGGCGAGGATTAACCCCGCCCCTACGAAAGCAAAGGCACACAGGCTAAAGGCTGTGCCACTTTAGCGAGAAGCAGGTTCCCTGCCTGCGGCAGGCAGGCTCGTCGCGTGTCTCCTCCCTTCGCCGAGAACGCTCAGGGCAGGCGGAGTGACAGGTTCTTTTCATGGTGCTACACGGGGAGAATTTGCAAATAATCGGGGATGCGGCAAAGAGACTATCCGACAAAGACAAAAGCCAAAACCCCACCCTTCGCAGAAGGCGCTCCCTTCCTTCGTCAGGGTAAACAGGATGGGGTACCCGCAAGGGCAAAAGCGAAACGTTGGACCAAGGCGAGAACGCCGGGCTGTGCCAGGCGCGGCCCGACCATAGTCGGGCCCTACGAAGGCAAGAGCACACAGGCTTCCCGGTAAGAGTCACCGGACACAGAGAGCGAAGCTTGTGCCCCACGCAAAGGCACACAGGCTGAAGCCTGTGCCACGCAGACCCTACGGAAGCAAAGGCGCGCACAAAAAGCGGCGGTGACAGCAAAGCGGCGTGAAGCCTGTCTGCCCGCCGCAGCGGGCAGGCGGGATGACAAACTCATCGCCCGCTGCCGAGTCCGTACGGGCTTCAGGGGTTAAAACCCCTGAGGGCAGAGGCGTCTTGCGGCGGGGATGAATCCCCGCCCTCCAAAGGCAAAGGCGCACAGGCTGAAGCCTGTGCCACGCAACCCACAACCGTGCAACGAACTTCTGACCCAGGACATTAGCTGGCGGGAGTTACGGGCGTGAAGCATTCGCCCATGCGGCGAAACTTTTCGTAGCGATTCGCGATCAAGTCCTTTTCAGAGGATTGCGAAACTTCGGCGAGAGCGCGAGTGAGAGCTTCGTCGAGCAGGCGAGCCGTGGCGTCGTGATCGAGATGCGCGCCGCCGTCGGGCTCGGATACGATTTCGTCGATCAGTTTCAGGTCGAGCAGATCCGGAGCGGTGATCTTCAGGGCTTCGGCGGCGAGCTCGGCTTTGGCTGCGTCGTGCCACATGATGGAAGCGCAGCCCTCGGGCGAAATCACGGAGTAGACGGCGTTCTCGAGCATTATAATGCGGTCACCGATGGCAACGGCGAGCGCGCCGCCCGAGCCGCCTTCCCCAGTGATCGTGACCAGAATCGGTACCGGAAGCCGTACCATTTCGCGAAGATTCCGCGCGATGGCTTCGGCCTGGCCGCGCTCCTCGGCGTCGACTCCGGGATACGCGCCGGGCGTGTCAATGAAAACAAAAATCGGGCGACGGAATTTCGCGGCGAGATTCATGGCGCGCAATGCCTTTCGATAGCCCTCGGGCTTTGCCTGTCCGAAGTTGCGAGCAACGCGTTGAACCGTGTCGTGGCCCTTCTGGTGGCCGACAATCATGACGGGCTTGCCGTGAAACTCAGCCATGCCGCAGACGATAGCGGGATCGTTGGCAAAGGCGCGGTCGCCCTGAATCTCGCGAAAGCCTTCGAACAGCCGGGAAATTAAATCGAGTGTGTAGGGGCGTTGCGGGTGGCGCGCAAGTTGCAAACGCTGCCAGGCGCTCATGTGCGTGTAGAATTCGCGCTTCAGCTCCGCCACTTCGCGACGGAGGCGCTCCAATTCTTGCGCAGCCTTTTCGTCCTGAGGCGCGAGCCGCACGAGATCGTCGACGTCACGCTCGAGAGCTTCGAGTTCCCTTTTTCGGCGCTTGGACTTCACACTGACTCCCAGGCGAACGCAGCGCAGCTCTAGAGCCTACCGCATCAGGCAGTTTTACAAAACGAAAACTCGGCGCTTTGCGCCCTTCGGCAAAACACTCAGGACAAGCCGACGGGCGGGAATGAACCCCGCCCCTGCGAAAACGAAGGCACACAGGCTGAAGCTGGCTGCGGCCCTTGCTTCGTCAGGACAAGCAAACCAGGCCTGTGCCACACGAAATATCGTACCGACCTCAGGGGTTGAAACCCCTGAGTGCAGACGCCTGTTACGGCGGGGATGAATCCCCGCCCTGCCAAGACAGGCCTGTGCCACGCAAACCAAGGCAAGCCTGCCCGCGCGGACCAGCCCTGTGCCACGCAAGGCGCGCGAACCTTAATTGCGCGATACGGCCACGGAGTCCGCGCCGCAAATCTCACGCACGCGAGCGAACAATTCCGGAGCAGGCTCGATTCCCTTCTCTGCTTCGAGAGTGGCCATCGTGCCATCGTCCGAAATCAAGTCAAAGGCAACGCGGCAACGGCCCGGTCTCTCCGCGAGAACTTTTTGCAATTGATCGAGCGTGCCTGTATCGACAGCACGCAGATCGACGCGCACACGCAACAAACTGGGGCTTCGGTCAGCGACTTTGTCGAGGAGGCGAATCTCGGTGGCCACAAACCGCGTGCCAACTTCTTCGACATTGATGCGGCCGCGAACCAGCAACGGCGTCGCGGGACGCAGCAAATGCTCGAATTTCTGAAACGCCTCCGGGAACACGAGGACTTCGACGCCGCCGGTGCGGTCCTGTAGGTTGAAAATCGCCCAGCGCGCGCCGCGTTTGGAGCGCATGGCCCGCGTTTGCGTGATGATGCCCGCAATCGCGAGTTCTTCGCCATTGCGGCGGGATTCGAGGACGCCCAATTCGATGGTGCCCATTTCCGTGAGGCGGCCGGCGTATTTATCGAGAGGATGGCCGGACACGTAAAATCCGAGGACGGAATGTTCGCCGGCAAGCTGGTCGTCTTCCGACCAATCGTCCGCTTCGGGAAGAATATTCTGCGCGTCATCGGTGGACATGCTGCTGGCGCCGGAGAGGAACAAGCCGTGCTGGCCGACGGAGCGCTGGTGGTCCATTTTTTGCCCGTGATTCATCGCGCCCTCGATGGCCGCCCACAAGCGCGCTCGCGGCGCATCGAAACAATCCATGGCTCCAGCTTTTACGAGGCTCTCAAGAACTCTGCGATTTAGAAAACGCGGCTCAATCGCGGAACAGAAGCCATAAATATTCTGGAAATTGCCGCGAGCGGCGCGCGATTCGCAAATGGCTTTCGCAGTATTCTCACCGACGTTCTTGATGGCGGCCAAGCCAAAGCGAATGTCTTCGCCGACGGGAGTGAAATAGAGACTGCTCTGATGCACGTCGGGAGGCAGGACGCGAATGCCCGATCCGCGTACCTCGTTGATGTATTTCACCACTTTTTCCGTGTTGCCGATTTCCGAGGTGAGCAGCGCAGCGGTGAACTCGACCGGGAAATGTGTTTTTAGATAAGCGGTTTGATAGGCGAGGAGCGCATAGGCACACGAGTGCGATTTATTGAAGCCATAGCCCGCGAATTCGGCCATCAGGTCAAATATCTTTTCGGCTTTTTTCGCGGGCACTTTTCGCGCGGCGCAACCCGTCAGGAATTTCTCCCGCTGCGCGGCCATTTCCTCGCGTTTCTTCTTGCCCATCGCACGGCGCAAAATGTCGGCTTCACCGAGCGAGAATCCCGCGAGGCGATTGGCGATCTGCATCACCTGTTCCTGATACAGGATGACGCCGTAGGTTTCCGAGAGAATTTCCTCGAGCGCGGGCAAATCGTACGCGACTTTTTTCTTGCCGTGTTTCCGGGCGATGAAATCGTCGATCATGCCGCCTTGAATCGGGCCGGGACGGTATAGAGCGTTGAGGGCGGTCAAGTCTTCCAAACGCGTAGGCTGATAGCGGCGCAAAATCTCGCGCATACCGTGAGATTCAAACTGAAAAATGCCCGAAGTGTCGGCGCGCGCGAAAATCGCATAGGTCGGAGCGTCGTCGAGAGGAAAGTCGGCGAGCTTGATGTCCACGCCGCGGTTTTGTTTGATAAGAAGCACCGCGTCGTCGAGGACCGTGAGCGTGGTGAGGCCGAGGAAATCCATCTTCAGCAGGCCGATGCGCTCGAGAGCGTTCATATCGTACTGCGTGGTAATTTCATCGCGCGTCGAGCGATACAGAGGAACAATTTCCGTCAGCGGACGCGGTGAAATGACGACGCCGGCGGCGTGCGTGGAGGCATGACGCGCGAGACCTTCGAGGCGCAGCGCGACTTCGACCACTTCGCGAACGCGGTCGTCTTTGTCACGCGCAAGAGCCAACGGCGAACCGTCTTTCAGGGCGTCCTCGAGCGAAATATTGAGCTGATTGGGAATTAGTTTCGCCAGGCGATCGACTTCGCCGTAGGGCATGTCGAGCGCGCGGCCGACGTCTTTGAGGGCGGCTTTTGCGGCCATGGTTCCGAAAGTGATGATCTGCGCGACGCTTTTCTCTCCATATTTCTGGCGGACGTATTCGATCACTTCGCCACGGCGGCGCATGCAGAAATCGATATCGATGTCCGGCATGGAAATGCGCTCTGGATTCAAGAATCTTTCGAAGAGCAGGTCGTATTCGAGCGGATCGACGTCGGTGATACGCAGTGCGTAGCTCACCAAACTTCCTGCCGCGGAGCCGCGTCCCGGGCCGACCGGAACGCCTTGCGCGCGCGCGTAACGAATGAAATCCCAGACAATCAAAAAGTAACCGGAGAAGAGCATCTTCTTGATCATTTCGATTTCGTCAGAGAGGCGCTGCTCGTAGACGGTCAAGGGATAGCGAAGACGATTCTCTTTTGCGAGGCGTTCGAGTTGAGGCAAGCGGGCGGCAAAGCCTTCGCGCGCTACGCGCTCGAAATAGGAATCCGTAGTGGTGCCTTCGGGAACCTGGAACACAGGAAAAGGATTCTGCACGCGCTCGATTTTCACCTGGCAGCGTTCGGCGATCGCGACGGTGCGGAGGAGCGCGTCAGGCAGCTCGCCAAACACCTGCGACATTTCTTCCGCCGTCTTGAAATAAAACTGGTCGGTGGCGAAACGCATGCGATTCGTGTCGCTCATGGTCTTGCCGGTTTGAATGCAGAGAAGCACTTCCTGTGCGTGAGCGTCGGAGCGCGTCAAATAATGGCAGTCGTTGGTGGCGACGAGCGGAATGCCGGTTTCTTTTGCGAGGCGCACGACGCCTTGATTGACGCGCTTGTCGACGTCGAGCCCCTGGTCTTGAATTTCGAGGAAGAAATTCTGTTTGCCGAAAATTTCCTGCAGACGATAGGCCGACGTGCGGGCCTGGTCGTGGCGCTCTTCGAGGACGTGCTCGGTGACTTCGCCGCGCAGGCACGCGGAGAGGGCAATCAAGCCGCGGCTGTGTTTCGCCAGCAGTTCGTGATCGATGCGCGGCTTGTAATAAAAGCCGTCAAGAAAACCCGTGGAGACGAGTTGAATGAGGTTGCGATAACCTTCGTCGTTCTCGCAGAGCAGCACGAGATGGTTCGAGCGTTCCGCGTCCGCACCTTTATTTTTGTGATTGTCAGGCGCGACGTAGACTTCGCAGCCGATGATGGGCTTCACGCCATGGGTAGTCGCCTGATGGAAGAAATTGGCGGCGGCGAACAGGTTGCCATGGTCCGTGACGGCGACCGCAGGCATCTTGCGGCGCGCGGCCTCGGCGGTCAGTTCGCCAATTTCGCAAGCGCCATCCAGAAGAGAATAATCCGTGTGAAGATGTAGGTGAACGAAGTCTGAAGAACCCATGCCGTGATGTATTTTAGACCGATGTTGCGGATTTAGCTACGACGGATCGCGCGGGTCGGACGGGAGTTTTCAGTGAATGATTGTGCCCGAGGCAGGGCGGCGTGAGCTTGGAAGCGAAAAAGCCTCACGTCAGTCGCGGCGGGAATCGCCGCGACGGGACGTGAGCTACAGGAAGACGAAGACTCGGCGCGTTGCGCCCTTCCGCAAGACACTCAGGACAAGCCGACGGACGGGGGTTAACCCCGCCCCTACAAAAACGAAGGCACACAGGCTAAAGCCTGCCTGCGGCAGGCAGGCCTGTGCCACGACGAAGCGAGAGCCGCCAAAAACGAAAAGCACATCCCTCACTCCCCAAGAATCGGGGGGACTCGGGATGACAAACGCGCGGTGCGTTTGGGACATGACGTCAACAGAGAACGATCGCTGCTAGCGGCGGGCGCGCTTTTTACCTTTTGATCTGACTGCGGGCTTGGCACGTTTCGCGTGTTTGCGAGACGCAGGAGATTTTGCCGTCCTCGATGGCGGCGCGGCCTTTGGTTCGATTTTCGCCTCGGGTGCATTCGCCGCGCCTGCTGCCTTTGCTTCGGTCGCTTTCGCCGCGCGTTTGGCTCCAGCGGCCTCGAGCGCCGTCCCGCGTTTCTTTTTCTCCTCTTTCAATTTCTTCTTCGGCTCGTCTTTGATTCCTGCGAGCTGTTTCAGGCGCTTCGTGACGTCTTCGGGGCTACGCACTTTCCCGCGAAGTTGCAGGTCGAAGAACTGCTCGAGAATCTTGTCGAACTTCGGGCCGCGCGCGACGCCCAAGGTCTCCAATTCAGCCACGGGAGCACCGAGACGCATCGGACGCCATTTCTGCAAATAATTCCTGATTTTCGCGGCAGCTTTTGCATTGCGAAAGTCAGCATCCATAAATGCCAAGAGTTCGGTGGGCGCTTGTGAAATGACCTGATAGGCATCGCGCGCCAATTTCGTTTTTCCTCCGCGCAAAACCTGAAGCAGCTTTTTCGCCTCGGCTGGCAGGTGAAGCACTTTCGCGGCTTCGCTTGCGGGTACATTGAGATTTTTCAGCAACGTGGCCGCGCGAGGACCAAGTTTCCGGAATGTGTAATACACCGTCGGAATGGCAAGGCGAACGCGTAAGCCGGCCGCCACGAATCCCTCGCGCGCTTTGGCCAATCTGGAAAGGCCGTCATAATCAGGGCGCTTTCGCTGTAACTTGGGATGGATGACGCTCAGCAGATTGTTTGATTCCCAGAGTTTCAGAATCGCGGCCGCGTTTTCCTCGCGACCGACATCCACTACTTCTTTCCCGATTTCGCGATTGTCCATCGTGTCGTGCAGTCCGCGCTCGATTGCCAAATCGAACCATTCCTGAGTGCGCGGCTCCATTTTGAATCCCATGCGCGCACTGAATCGCAATGCGCGCAAAAGGCGAATGGGCTGATTGGTGAACGCATGGATGGAAAGGGCGCGCACCTCGCGCCGCTCCAGATCCGCCAAACCGTTCGTTGGATCGAGCAGCAGACCGCGCGACGCGGGATTCAAGGAAATCGCCACGGCGTTGATGGAAAAGTCGCGGCGGCGGAGATCTTCCATGATAGTGGACCAGCGGACTTCGGGCTTGGCCCCAGGGCGCGCATAGACTTCGTCACGCGCGGCTGAAATCGAGCCGTCGACATCACCGGCGAAAATCAACTCGTAATGACGCAGGCGCTCGTCTTCGACTACAACGCGTGCGCCTCCCTTTTCCAGTTCGCGCACCATGCGCACGGGATTTCCTTCGACCGTGAAATCCAAATCGCGCAGCGGCATGCCGGAGATCAAATCGCGGACCGCGCCGCCCGCCAGGTAAACGTTCGAATCCTGCGCGCGAGCCAGTTCCTGCACGCGCAATAGCACGGCGCGTTGCTCGGGGGACAGCCGGCTTTCCAATAAGTACATGTAATCAGGCATGAGTGACTCCGCCTCCTGCAAACTCCGAATACGCGGCCGCAGCGCGCGTCTCGCCTATCATTTATCAGGCCCGGGGATGATGCTGTTTATAGACTTCTTTCAACCGTTCCTTCACCACGTGCGTATAAATTTGCGTCGTCGAAATATCGGCATGGCCGAGCATAAGCTGAACAGAGCGCAGATCCGCGCCGCGCTCTAAAAGGTGAGTCGCGAAACTGTGACGCAGCATGTGGGGCTTCAGTTTCAATCGCAACCCGGCTTTTCGTCCATACTCCGAAAGTTTTTTCCAGAAACCGATTCGGCCCATGCGCCCGCCAAAGCGATTCAAGAAAACGTACGGCGAAGTCTTTTCACGCAGAAGACTCTGCCGGGCCTTGCGCACATATTCCTCGACCGAGGCAACAGCGCTTCGGCCCATGGGGACCATTCGTTCCTTGTTCCCCTTTCCTATGCATCGCAGGCAGCCGGACTCCATCTGCAAATCGCTGAGGCGAAGATTCACCAATTCAGAGATGCGGAGCCCCGTGGAATAAAGGAGCTCGATCATGGCTTTATCCCGGGCCCCGATCGGGGTGCCCGTGTCGGGTTGCTCCAGCAGGCGATTTACTTCGTCGGTGCTCAAATGACTTGGCAGGCGCATGCGGAACTTAGGCGTCTCCACGCTTGCCGCTGGGTCTTCGACGATGTATCCCTCGATTTGGGCGAAACGGAAGAAATGCCGCAGCGCCACTAAATGGCGAGCTACGGAGCGGCTGTCGAGGCCCGAACGGTAGAGCGAAGTCAGGAAGTCCACGATACTGTCGCGATTGATTTGTTTCAAGGTTCGTCCACGCACTTCCGCGAAGGCTTGGAATTTCTTCAGGTCGCGTCCATACGCAAGAATCGTATTCTGCGCAAGGCCTTTTTCGACTCGCAAATAATTCAGGAATGCGCGAACTAAGCTTTCCACTTGGCCACCTTTACGGTCACGCGTTCACGATTCGCCGGCACGTTGCTTGCGATCTGGTATTGCCGCGTAACCACAATCATGCCGCCACGCGGTCCGTGCGGCGAAGGACGCTTTGAAGCTCCGCCAGCTCTTCGCACCGCAGAATCCATGCCAGCGCCAGGTAAAGACAAGCGGCGCCGACAATCGCTCCGGCGAGGAGGCCGATTCTCGAAAGGAGATGCGCATGCGGATCAAAGCTGACGTATCTCAAGAACGCCATGCAGGCCAGCCCCATCGCCACGGCCGCGGCGGCAATGCGTCCCAACGATGCCAGCACAGCGGCGAATCCCAACTGCCCGAAGCGCTTCCGAAAAATCCAAAGGAGCGCGAAGAAATTGAAGTACGCGGCGCTCGACGTGGCCAGCGCGGGACTTCCGTTGTAAAAGACGCGGAAGAACACAAATAAAAACACGACGTTCAAAAGCACGTTGATTGCGAGCGCGTATCCCGCAACGACCACGGGCGTCTTGGTATCCTGCGTCGAATAGAACAGCGGCACAACCATTTTGACCGCCGCAAACGCCGGCAAGCCCAACGCGTAATAGAAGAGCGCACGCGCGGCCAGCGTAGTCGACTCCGCAACGAATTTGCCATGCTCGAAGAGCACCTGAATGATCGGCGTCCGCAACAGCACCAACCCGACTGCCGCGGGAACGGTGATGAACGAGACGAGGCGCAATGAGAATGTGAACGTCTTCTTCATTTCGTCATGCTGATGGGACGCTGCCTGGCGCGACATCATCGGCAGAATCACGGTCGAGATTGCAATGGCGTAGCTTCCCAGCACGAGTTCCATCACGCGTTCCGCCACGTACAGCGAAGTTATGCTTCCGCGCGGCATGCGGGACGCTGTCGCGAATATGGTATCGACAAAAAAATTGATCTGATAAATCCCGATCCCAACGAACCCGGGAATGAGCAACTTCCCCACACGGCGGACGCCAGGGTCGCTGAAACTGATCCCAAAGTCGAACCGCATTCCGCGACGCACGAGCGAAGGCACCTGCACCAAAAATTGCAGAACGCCGCCAACGAGTATTCCCGCAGCCAGCGCGACGGCCGGATTTCGATAAGGCTCGGGCGCCCATTTCATAATGGGCTTGTAAACAGCACCGACGGAAAACAGAATTACAGACAAATTAAAAAAGATTGGCGTTGCCGCCGGAACCGCAAATTCATGGAACGAATTTAAGATGGCCATCGCCACGGCCGCAAGGGCCACAAAAAACAGGTACGGGAAGATCATCCGGTTCAAGTACACGGCGAAATCCCAATGGGACGGCCCCTGCCCGAACATCGTGAAGGCGTAAATGATCCACTTTGAAAACAGGACGCCGAGAACCGAAAGCACTCCCGCGACCAAAGCGACGGTCCAAAAGATACGGTTCGTGAAGCGCCAGATGGCTTGCTCGTCCCCGTTTTTCAGGTACTGTGCAAAGACAGGGATAAAAGACGCCGAGAGCGAGCCCTCACCTACTAAACGCCTCAAAAGATTCGGGATACGAAATGCCAAAATGAAAGAGTCAGCCGCTACCGAGGTACCCAAAAGAAGAGTGATACGCTGGTCGCGGACATAACCGCAAATCCGACTGACGAGGGTAATCAGGGTGATGACGGAAGCGGACTTCAGAATCTGCCTTTTTTCGGTCAACCGGCAGCGACTCCGTTCCTAACCCTTTAATAAACAATGAGTTGACAACTCGCTATGGCAACAATAACATACAGACTTTCATTTCGCAATACCTTTCAGACGAGGCTACGTGCCGGCGAAAAAACGCAGTGCGGCGACGACTCACAAGAAAGTGGTGATCCTGCTGCTCGACGGTACGCGAGCGCAGGGCTACTTGAACGCCAGCGACCTGGGCCAGCAGGAGAACGTCGAGTTGCTGAGCGACACCGGAGAATACCGGACCCTGGAGCTCGCCGCCATCAAGAGCGTTCACTTCGTTCGCGAGTTTCGTGATGATTTTGAGCCTGAGCGCAAAGCATTCCTCAGCCGCCCCAAGCTCGACGGCCTGTGGGTGCGCCTTCGGTTCCGCGACGATGACGTGCTGGAAGGCATTGTTGCCAACGATCTACTCGATCTGCTCGCTAATGGTGTTCGCCTGACGCCTCCCGATCTCCACGGGAATAGCCTGTGGATTTTCATTCCACGCACGGCGCTGACGGAAATGAAAGTTCTGGGTGTTGTCGGCGTCGCGCGACGCCAGCCGGCCGTTGCCGCGCTCGACAAGCAGCCCAAATTGTTCGGCGAGTGACCGCGTTCACCGTGCAGCAAATGGTAATGGGTCAGTTTGAATTGTGACTTCTTGTGTCACGATCAAGAAAATTCAAACAGACTCACTACCCGGCAAATTGCTCCCTCGTTTCAGACAGCCGAGTTGATGTACATTTTCAGCGAAAGAGCCGCAAGACGGCCGGAGGACATAAATGAAACTCGGAGAAATCGCCGCGCGGTTGAAATGCGCTCTGGAAGGCGACGCTGAAATCGAAATTAGCGGCGTCGCAGGAATCGAGGAGGCTCAGCCGGGCCAGTTGACTTTTCTCGCCAATCGGCGTTACCGGCTCGCTGCGTCAAAGACGCGGGCTTCGGCAATCATCGTGCCGCAGAAGGAAGAAGGACTGACGCTGCCGTGCCTTCGCGCAGGCGACCCTTATCTGACGTTCGCGCATGCCATTGAACTTTTTTACGCGGCGCCACGCTATGCGGCGAGCGTTCATCCGACCGCCGTGATTGCCAAGTCCGCGAGAATCGGCGTCGGTGCTCACATTGGCCCTTACTGCTTTGTCGACGAGGATGTAACCATCGGCGCAAACGCCGTGCTGCATAGCTTTGTGAGCGTTTATCGCGGGGCGCGCATCGGAGACGATTTTTTCGCGCACAGTCATGTCGCGGTCCGCGAACGGTGCCAGATCGGCCATCGTGTCATCTTGCAGAATGGCGTGGTAATTGGCGGCGACGGTTTCGGCTTTGCGCGTCAGCATGACGGCCGGTGGTACAAGATTCAGCAATCGGGAGTCACTGTTATCGGTGATGATGTGGAAGTTCAGGCTAATAGCGCCGTCGATCGCGCCACTGTGGGCGAAACGCGTATTGGACGCGGCACAAAACTCGATAATCTTGTTCAAGTCGGGCATGCGTGTACAGTTGGCGAAGACACTCTTCTATGCGGACAGGTGGGGCTCGCCGGCTCGACCGTCGTTGGCAACCGCTGCATTCTGGCCGGACAAGCGGCATGCGCGGGACACTTGCACATGGGCGACGGCGCAATCCTGACGGCGCAAAGCGCGGTTTCCCACGATATTCCCGCGGGCGCTACCTACTCCGGTTCACCGGGGATTGAAAACAAAGTCTGGCTGCGCTCCGTGGCGATTTTCAATCACTTGCCAGAATTGCAGAAGACAGTGCGGGAGCTGGAGCGCGAGGTCGAGCAGCTCCGCGCTCAATTGCAGAAGTGATTCGCAGAAATCGCTGAACTGAGTTGTCAAATCGCAGGTAAAACAGAGACTAAGCGAAAGGGAAAAAGAGTAGCTCCAGCGCCGACGATGCCCAAGAATTCTATCCCATGGTTACGCGCGAGTCCGCGGCGGCGTTTGCTCCAAGTGCTCGGCGGGGCGGGGCTGGCCGGTTTGTTTGGGAACTTCAATTCGTCCCTCAGCTACGCTGAAACGCTCGCTTCATTCTATGCCGGCAGTTCCCTGCCCGCTTTTGAGGAGATTCCCCGTTTCAAGAGCGGCATTTTGTGGACTCACACCGGCGGACTCTCGCCGCAAATGTATGAACCGGAAACGCTGGGCG
>DASRQP010000292.1:0-5015 GCA_035696585.1 Candidatus Acidiferrales bacterium
AAACGCATTCGAAGAAATGGACATGCGCGGATCCGTTGCCGGCGTCACCGCCAAATCATATTCGAGCACAAGATTTTTGTGCTGGCGGCGGGACCAGCGCGATTCGAAAGAAATGCGCCAAGTCGACGGCCACATCTCCGCAGCGGCGGTCTCGCCTTCCGCGGGTGCGGATTTTTCGCTGTGTTCGCGCTGCGGTGTGACTTCGCGGTCGTCAATTGTGACGCGAAGATTCGCGAGGCCGAAACCTTTCTCGCTCGGCAAGCCGAGTTCAACGGAATCGAGCGGTGCGGTACCGACGTTTGCAAGCCGATATTCCGCGCGAATCGCGAGATGCGGCGGAGCGCCGGGAACGAAGCGCACGGTGAGGGATTGCTTTTCGATTTGATAGCCGGGGGCGAGCGGAACGGCGCAACTCGACAGGCAGATGAGCGCAACAACGACGAGTGCGCCGCCGCAGAAACGCCGTGTGGAAGAGAAAGTCAAAGCAGGGAGATTCTACCGATGAATAAAACCAGTAGCTAGAGACAAGTGATTTTTCTTTCGAGGCTTGAGCGACACGGTTGCACCTCCTGCGTCAGTGTAAAAAACCGTGCCCTGACGCGACCATGCGGCACCTTTTTCGGCAACACGGGCGCTAGGTTTCCGAAATTCCGGTCACATGAGTCTTGCGAACGCGACAACTGTCTTCAGGGGCTAAAGCCCTTTTTCTTGCGAGGCTTGAGCGGCGCGGTTGAAACCGTGCCCTGACACGCGCCCTGACGAAAGCCGAGGGATGCAGCTCTGCGAAACGAAAACTCGGCGCTTTGCGCCGACGGGCGCAGCAAGCAGCGCCCCTACGAAGGCAAAAGCACACAGGCTAAAGCCTGTGCCACGCAGGTCACACGAGAAGAGGGTTCAGCGGCCGGGGTAGCGGCGGAGAATTTGGGCGTCGGACCAGCCACGACGGCGAAGTCTGATGATTTCCGGCGCCTCGCTGTCGGCGACGCCGCGACGAACGAGTTGCAGGAGCGTTCCCTCGCGCATGCCGGCGTTTTTGAAATTGGCCAGAGACGCGCCGGAAAGCACGGGCTCGCCCGCGGCGCGTCGATGGGCGGCTTCCAGAATGATTTCGTCGGAGAGGCCCGCGAGACGCATGGCCTGGGCTTCGCCAGTCCACAGGCCAATTTGATCGAGCTTCGCCAACTCGAGCACCGTGGATTCGGCCATGCTGGCGCCGAGCAATTGGGCGACATCGTCACCCGTGTGAAACTTTTCGTTTCGAGAGCGCGCCAGGCGAACAAGCGCAACGCAGCCGTCATCAGAAAGCCCGCCTTGCTTGGCCTTGGCGATTTCGGCGACTTCGGCGTCGTTGATGTTGAGCGATTTCAAAGATTGAATGGCGGAAAAGCTGAGGCCCGACTGGTCCAGGGGAATGGTATTTGTGGGCATCACGCGATGACATCCCGCGACGCACAGGAAAGCCATGGCGAACACGGACAAAAGCGCGCGCGCGCGACGATAGCGTGGTGGCTGTAAAAGGAAGCTGCGAAGCATCTCAGATTAGATTGTAGACGGAGACGAACCGAGGCGGAGAGGCAGATGTCGGAAGCGACAATGCCCGTGTGGAACAGGAGAGAGAGAGAGCCGCGTTTCAAACGTTGTAGATGCGCTCGATATCAAAGATGCCGGGAATTTTCTTGATTTGGAGGAGGATTTTTTCGAGTTGCTTGCGGTCGCGGACGTCGAGGGCTATCTCAATTTTCGCGTGCAAATGCTCGCCGACGCTTTCAAGGTTGCGGATGTTGGCGTCGACGGCGCTGATGGCGGCGGTGATTTCGGCGAGCATGCCGGGGCGATCTTCGGTGAGGATGCGGAGGCGAACCGGGAAAGCGGCCGCCTCGGTTGGTCCGGCCCATTCGGCGGCGATGCGGCGCTCGGACTCGTAGAGGAGATTCTGAACGTTGGGACAAGCAGTGGAATGTACAGCGACGCCGCGTCCGCGCGTGACGTAGCCGACGATATCGTCGCCGGGAATCGGGTTGCAGCATTTCGCGCGATAGACCATCAGATCGTCGTGGCCGCGAACCTGGATGGGCGCGTTCTGCATTCCGAGCATGCGCTTCACGGTGGAAACGAGTTTCGGGGATTTCTCCTCGGTTGATTCCGCGAGCGTTTGACCGGAAGCTTTCGCGAGAACCTGGCGCGCGGACCATTTGCCGTAACCCAGGTCGGCGTGAAGATCTTCAATCCGGCCGCAACCGTATTCGGAAGCGACGCGCTGCCAATCTGCATCGGAGATTTTCTTGAGGCTCAAGCCGCAGTTGCGGGCTTCGCGTTCGAGCAGGCGGCGGCCGACAGCGGTGGCTTCCTCGCGTTCGTGGAGATTGATCCAGTGGCGAACTTTGCTGCGGCCGCGCGATGTTTGCACAAATTTTAGCCAATCGCGGCTGGGCCCGTGATTTTTCTGGGTGATGATTTCAACCACGTCGCCATTCGCGAGCACATGGCGCAGCGGAACCATCTGGCCGTTCACTTTTGCACCGACGCATTGATGGCCGACTTCGGTGTGGATCAAATACGCAAAATCGACAGGAGTGGAACCGCGGGGCAGGACGACGACACGTCCCTTGGGCGAAAACGTGTAGACCTCCTCGGTGTTGAGATCGACTTTGAGCGTGGACAGAAATTCGCTGGGCTCTTCCATCTCCTGCACCCACTCGATGAGCTGGCGCATCCAGACGACGCGATGATCGTCGGAATCCGATGCCGCGCGGCCGTCTTTGTACTTCCAGTGCGCGGCGACGCCCTGTTCGGCGATGCGGTGCATTTCCTGGGTGCGGATTTGGATTTCGAAGGGTTGGCCCGAGTGAATGACGGTGGTGTGAAGCGACTGGTAGAGATTGGGGCGCGGCATGGCGATGTAGTCTTTGAAGCGGCCCGGGACCGGGCGCCAGATCTGATGCACAACGCCGAGAGCGGCGTAACAGTTCTTGACCGTGTCGGTGATTACGCGGACTGCCATGAGGTCGTAGACCTGGTCGAAAGCGCGCTGCTGGCGCTGTATTTTCTGATGCAGCGAGTAGAGGCCTTTGGTGCGCCCCTCAACTTCGGCGGGGAGGCCGTTTTCGACCATTTTTTTGCGAATGGCGTCCTGAACTTCGTGAAGAAATTTTTCCTGGACTTTGGTTTTGGTGGCGACTTTTTTCTGCAATTCGAGAAAAGCGGAAGGTTCGAGATAGCGGAAGGCGAGATTTTCCAGTTCGCCACGCATCAGGCCCATGCCAAGACGGTTGGCGACGGGAGCGTAAATGTCGAGAGTTTCGCGGGCGATGCGCTCCTGGCGATCTGGCGCAAGATATTCAAGGGTGCGCATATTGTGAAGACGGTCGGCGAGCTTCACGAGGATGACGCGAACGTCATTGACCATGGCGAGGAGCATTTTGCGGACGTTTTCAGCCTGACGAGCCTCAGGAGCCATCAGATCGATGCGGCTGATTTTCGTGGCGCCCTCGACGACGCGAGCCACGTCCGAGCCGAACATTTCCGAGATCTGCTCGACGGGAATTCTGGTGTCTTCGACGATATCGTGGAGAAGGGCGGCGCAAAGCGTGGTGACGTCGAGCTTCATGTCGACCAGAATGTTGGCGACGGCGAGCGGGTGAGAAAGGTAGGGTTCACCCGACTCCCGGAGCTGTGAGCGATGCTGCTGGGAAGCAAAATCGTAAGCGCGACGGAGGAGGTCCATGTCGTCGCCGGGGCGGTTGTGGCGAACCTTGTCCATGAGCTCGACGAAATGCAAGTCGAGGATGCGCTGAGCAGCCGGATTCGCGGACGGTTTGCTTTCTGGACTCACGATTAGAGCATTGTACGACGGAAAGGCGGAAGTTTCAGCAGCAAGGCGGACGGTAACGGACAAGCCTCACGTCAGCCGACGCAAGTGCAGCGTCGGCGGGACGTGAGCTACAGGGAACGGAAACGCCGCGCATGCGCGCGGCGCGGGGGCCCCAAGGCTCGCCCCTACGAAGTTGAAAAGTGGAAATTCGAGAGCAGACGAGCAAAGGCAAAGCGGCGTCAAGCCGCCGCACTCCAAAAAGGAACGGAAAAGCCTCACGTCAGCCGACGCAAATACGGCGTCGGCGGGACGTGAGCTACAGAGAAACTATTGGGAGGCGCCCGAATTGGGAGAGGCGGTCATTTGCTTTTGGTTGATTTCCTTGACCTTTTCGAGGAGGTCATCGGCTTGTTTTTCGTCGGCCTGACGCACGTCGGGGTCGGTTTCCATGTCGGCCTTTTCGCGCAGCAGAAGGTTGAGATAGGCCATGGCGTTGGCGTAGTCAGGATTCAGCTGAATCGCGTGCTGGAGATTCTGCATACCGTCGTCGATAACAGGGCCTGCTTGCTTAGTAAAATCGTCGCGGACGGCCGGCGGGAGCGGGTCGAGTTCGCGGAGAGGTTTCTTAGCCTTTAAATTGTAATCGGAGCGCAATTGCGCGTTGGCGCGGAAGGCGATCCAATAATCTATGACTCCGACCCAATAATAGGGCGTGGGATCGGTGGGCTTAATTTCGATGTGGCGCTGGTGGTAGGTCTTCGCCTCTTCCATCTTCTGGCGGTCGAAGGGAGTGCCGGCCATGTTGTAAAGCATGGAACCGATGCCGTCGATTGCGGTGAGATTATTAGGATCGTCCTGCAGAACCTGTTTGAACACCTGGATGGCCGACTCGCCATTACGCTTGTTCTCGTCGGAGGGAGCGCCCGGGATGTACTGGCTGGCATACGCGGTGCCCAAGTAGAGGCGTGCGTTCATCAATTTCGGGTCGTTGGCTTGGGCGTCTTTGAAATATTCGATGGCGCGATCGAACTGGGCGTTTTTATAGGCCTCGACGCCCTTGTTGAGGTCGTCGCGCGCTTTGAGCTTGGCGCAGCCAGACACGGCGAAAGCGCCTGCCACCGTCAACAAAACCAGAAGCGAACCTGCGGGGGATTTCCGAGCCATCCCTAGTTTCCTCCCCTAATCTTTTCGAATTTGCGCGTTT
>DASRQP010000293.1:0-13387 GCA_035696585.1 Candidatus Acidiferrales bacterium
TTGGCCTGGAATTGAAGTCGGAGATCGAAAAACTTCGCGAACAAGTGCAGAACATCGAATAACGATGCCTGATTCCCATGAACCGCTGATCTTGATTGTTTCCGGACCTTCGGGCTCGGGCAAATCCACGCTGGTGAAAAAATTGCTCGAGTTGCCCGGCACCATGCTTTCGATTTCAGCCACCACGCGCCCGCCGCGTGCCAGCGAAAAGGACGGCAAGTGGTATCATTTTGTGGAGGAAGAAGAATTCCGACAAATGGTTGGACGCGGCGAATTCCTCGAACATGCCTGCGTTTTCGGCAAGCACAGTTACGGGACGCCGAAGAAATGGCTCGACGAAGCGCGCGCTCAAAAGAAAGACTTGGTGCTGGAAATCGACGTGCAAGGCGCCGCACAGGTGCGAAAGAAAGTCCCTGAATCCGTGGCCATTTTCATCGTGCCGCCGTCACGCGAAGAACTCGAAAAGCGCATCCGCGCGCGCGGCCAGGACAACAACGAGGAAATCGCCCGCCGTCTCGACCGCGCCCGCTTGGAAATGGAGCACTACGTGGATTACGATTACGTGGTCATCAATGAGGACCTCGAGCAGGCCGGCAAGGACGTACGGGCCATTGCGCTGGGCGCACGTTGCCGGACTCGACAGAACCGCGAACGCGTTCAGAGAATTTTGAAATCCTTTGGAGGATAATCTATTCATGGCGGTTTCCAACCAACCACCAGACAGCAGATTTTCATACGTCGTGCTAGTAGCGCGTCGCGCCCGGCAACTCATGGCCGGAGGCCGGCCGTTGATCGATAATCCGAAGAACAACAAGTACACACGCGTCGCCGAAGAGGAATTGCAAAGGGGAATGCTCGAATACGAGCTTTCCGAAGCCTTCGACGGCACGGAAGATAAAGACGGCAAGAAAAAGAAGTCGTAGCACCCGCCGTGAGGATTGATGCGCATTGCCTTGGGAGTCTCGGGAGGAGTTGCAGCTTATAAGGCCGCGGAACTCGTTCGCCGGCTGCAGCAGGAGAAGCTCGACGTGCAGGTGGTGATGACGCGCGGCGCTCAGGAATTTGTCACCCCACTGACGTTCGCCGCGCTTACGGGCAACAAAGTCATCACCGAACTTTTTGGCGAAAAAGAATCGCCGGCCAATGTCGAGAGCGCCATCGAGCACATCGCCGTGGCGCAGCGAATCGATTTGCTCGTTGTGGCTCCGGCGACCGCCGACATCCTCGCCAAGCTCGCGAACGGAATCGCGGACGATTTCTTGACCACGCTCTACCTCGCGACGAAAGCTCCTGTAATCGTCGCGCCCGCCATGAACGTGAATATGTGGGAGCATCCCGCCACGCAACACAATATCGAAATCCTGCGCGCGCGCGGCGTGCGTGTCGTTCAACCCGACGAAGGTTATTTGGCGTGCGGAATGGTTGGACCTGGACGCCTCGCCGGAATCGAGGCGATTGCCATCGCGGTTTGCGAAACGCTTGGCTTGCGCCACGACCTCCAGGGTTTGACGGTGCTCGTCACGGCGGGGCCCACAGTGGAAGATGTCGACCCCGTGCGCGTGCTCACCAATCGGTCGTCGGGGAAAATGGGATACGCGTTGGCGGACGCGGCTGCGCGTCGCGGCGCTCACGTGATTTTGATCAGCGGCCCAACGGAATTGCACGCACCCGCTGAAATCGACTGGTTGCCCGTGCGCTCCACCGAAGAGATGCATCGCACCGTGCGAGAACGCGCAAGCGCGGCTGACGTCGTCATCATGGCCGCGGCCGTGGCGGATTACCGGCCCGCGTCGCCTGAGCCAAAAAAAATCAAGCGCGGCGCGGGAAAAATGATGCTCGAACTCGAACCTACCGCCGATATCCTTGCTGAATTGGGGCGTAACAAGGGATCCAAAATTCTTGTCGGCTTTGCCGCAGAGACGGAGCATCTCGCGGAAAATGCGCGCCACAAACTCGCCGCAAAGGGCGCGGACATCATCGTCGCCAACGACGTCACGCAGGAAGGCGCCGGCTTCGACACGGACACCAATATCGTGACGCTCTTTTCGCGCGACGGCCGCGAAATCGCGCTCCCGAAAATGTCCAAGTTTGATGTGGCCAATCGCATACTCGACCGTGTCGCCGAATTACGGCTCGCGCAACTCGCAAAAGGCGTGAAGTGACACGCCGCCTCGCGAGGCCTCGATGAATTCCGAAGGCCGCGCACGCGTCGAGGCGTGGCTCGAATATTTCAACGACCTGGGAATTTCAGATTTCTGCCTGGATCGCACTACGTCCACGGTCGAAGCTTCAGGCGTGCCTGCTGAATCCATCCCCGCAGTCCCCGAACCGCTTCCTCGTGCCGTCCGGATGCCACCAGCAGTTGTAAATCCAAATCCAACACACGTCGCCTCGGTGCTGCCCGTGATAAAAAGCGCATCCCTTTTTGCCGCCAATGAACGCGTTGAAGGCGACACCCTCGAGCGAATTCGCGAAGACATCGGCGAAAATTGCCGTCGCTGCAAACTCTGCGAGCAACGAAATAAAATTGTCTTCGGCGCCGGCCATTCGAAAGCGGAACTTGTTTTCGTCGGCGAAGGTCCGGGGCACGACGAAGATATTCAGGGCCTCCCCTTCGTGGGCCGCGCGGGGAAACTTTTGACGCAGATGATCGAAGCGATGGGTTTGCGCCGCGACGACGTTTACATCGCCAACGTCGTGAAATGTCGCCCTCCGCAGAATCGCGCGCCTGAGCCCGACGAAATCGAGACCTGCTCGCCGTTTCTTTACCGCCAGCTCGCCGTGATTCGGCCAAAAGCAGTTGTGTGCCTCGGCGCGATTGCCTTTCAATCGCTCACCGGAACCAAGCCGTCCATGTCGAGAATCCGCGGCCAGTGGCTCGAATTTCGCGGCATCCCGCTGCTGGCCACGTATCATCCCGCTTACCTCCTCCGCAATCCCAACGCGAAGGGTGACGTTTGGGAAGATTTGAAAAAAGTGATGGCCCACCTCGGCCTGAAGCTGCCCACGAAACGCTGAAATCTTTTGCCTTGAAGTATTGACGCTCGCTCCGCGTTTCCACCTGCCGATGAAATGAAAGCTCCTGTTACACTATTGCGCTTGCGGCCGCAGCTTTTTATTTGGAAACGTCAGTTGCCGCACAAGTTTCGCGGAGATGGCAATTGGGAGTTTTTTTTAGATCGGGAATTTTTCTTGGACTCGCAGCCGCCCTTGGTTGGGGCGTTGCGGACTTCCTGGCGCGCTTCGCCACGCGCCGCGCGGGCGCGTACCGCACGCTTATGTACATGCAACTCACCGGCTTTCTGGCGCTATCAGCGGGAATGGCCGCCACCGGCCGATGGACGAGCTTTTTTCCCGGCCGCGCGGAACATCATGCTTGGGCTTGGGCGATTTGCGCCGGCCTGCTCAATGTGGGCAGCGCGTTCTCTTTGTATCGCTCGTTTGAAATCGGAGTCCTCGCATTGGTCGCACCGATCGCCGCCAGCTATCCGGTCCTCACGGTTCTCCTCTCGCTCTGGAGCGGCGAGCGCCTCACTTTGCCGCACGCGGCCGGCGTCATCGCCGCGATCATCGGCGTCATGCTGGCTGCGGTATCATTTTCCTCTCCGCCGCCGGAATCCTCCGCTGAAGATCATCGACGCCACGTTTTTCGCGGAGTTCCGTGGGCGCTTGCCGCGGCCGTCGGATTCGGTTTGCTTTTCTGGGTTCTCGGATTTCACGTGATGCCGGTCTTCAGCGGCGCTGCGTCCGTGTGGATGGTGCGCATCACCACGTTCACCATGCTCGCGCTGCTCGCGATCCCGTTGCGTCAGAGCGCAAAGCCTCCCAGCGGGTCGACACTCTGGCTTGTCGCCGTCATCGGCGTCATGGACACGGCCGCGTTCGTTGCGAATAATCTGGCGCTCAGGAATGAACAGGTCGCGGTCGCGAGCGTGCTGTCTTCGCTATATGGCGCAGTGACGGTCGTGCTGGCCGCGATTTTTCTGCGCGACAAACTCGAGCGCACGCAGTGGGCGGGCATCGTCCTGATATTTTTGGGAATCGCTTTGGTCAGTGTCTAGCCAGAATGAGAGCCGCTGAAAATCCGCGCGGAAATTATCGGCCACCGCATTTCAAGCGAAGCCCGCTGGTTCCTGCAACTCGCGCCTTGCTGCTACACTAGATCGCCAACATGACTCCGCGGTATTGTGAAATTGCTCTCCCTGTTCCGCTCCGTTCCACGTTCACATACGCGATTCCGCAACATTTAAGCAATGCTGACCTCGTCGGCAGCCGCGTGGTTGTGCCGTTTCGCAATCGCGCGATGGTTGGAGTCGTCGTCGCTTTGGTCGCGAATCCCTCCGCAGGCAAAAAGACCAAGGAAATCGTCGAGCTTCTCGACGTTGTTCCCGCGCTGCCGCAAAAATTGATCGAACTCGGGACATGGGTCAGCCGCTATTACGTGGCTCCCATCGGCGAGACGTTGCGCGCGATGCTGCCTCCGCTGGCCGAATTGCGCCCAGAACGCGAATACGAACTCACGGATCATGGACGCGATTTTCTCGACGAAATGAAGGAACGCGGCCCCGCCGATCCCGGAGAGTCGGTCGATCTCGCGATTCTCGAGCTTTTGCGCGCTGGCGATAAACCTGTTCCGTCCGCACGCGTGCGCCGAATCGCGGGCGGCGAGGCCGCGGCAGAGCGTCTGGTGCGGCGCGGGTATCTTGCCGCGCACGAACGCATGCGCCACACACGTGAGCGTGCGCACAAAATCGTCGCGTGGAATCCGTCAGCGGAAGCTACGAATGCAAAAGAAGAAAGAGTCCGCGAGATTTTGACGGCAATGCGCGGGCCGTTGCCCGTTCCGATTTTGCTGAAAGCAGGCGCTTCGCGCGCGGTCGTGGCGCGGCTCGAAAAGGAAGGCAAACTCACGTCGTGGGAAGAGCCGCTCGTCGCCCATGCAGATGCGGAATCGGCAGAAGACGCGTGGGAAACGGATTTCGTTCCGCCCGCGAATGTTCTGAACGCCGATCAAAAGTCGGCGCTCGTAAGTGTTGACGAATGGCTCGCCGAAAAAGCGTTTGTGGCGAGCCTGCTGCACGGCGTCACGGGAAGCGGCAAGACAGAAATTTATCTCGGCGCGGTCGAAGCCGCGCTGGCACAACAGCGCACGGCGATTGTGCTGGTGCCGGAAATTGCGCTAACGCTATGGCTCAGCCGCCTGGTGCGCGCGCGATTTGGCGGCATCGTCGCGGTGCTGCATAGCGGACTCGCGGACAATGAACGCTCGCGCGAATGGTGGCGCGTGCGCCGCGGCGAAGCGCGCGTCGTTGTGGGCACCCGCTCGGCAGTATTCGCACCGCTCGAAAACGTCGGTCTCATCATCGTCGACGAAGAGCAGGAGTCGAGTTACAAACAGGAAGAAACGCCGCGCTACAACGGCCGCGACGTGGCCATTGTTCGCGCGCGGCTGGAAGGCGCGGTCGCGCTTCTTGGCTCTGCAACTCCCTCGCTCGAAACTTTTCAAAACGCGCGCACGGGAAAATATCGTCTGCTCCAGCTCACCTCGCGCGTCGAAGATCGCCCGCTCGCTTCCGTGAAGCTCGTCGACTTGCGCCAGGAATTCAAGCAGAGCCATCGCTCCGCGCCTGTTTCGTCGTCGCTGCTCAAAGCAATCGGCGAGCGCTTTTCCGCTGGCACGCAGGTGCTGATTCTCATCAATCGCCGCGGATATTCCTGGTATGTGCTTTGCCGAAGCTGCGGCGCGGGAATCGAGTGCCAGAATTGCAGCATCGCGCTTTCGTACCACAAACGCCGCGCGCGCCTCGAATGCCATTATTGCGGATATTCAATCACCGTGCCGAAGCTTTGCCCGAAATGCAAATCCGAATATTTATATTTTGTCGGCGATGGCGCGGAGCGTGTCGAGGAGTATTTACGCGAGCAGTTTCCGAAGGCACATATCGCGCGGCTCGATCGCGACACCGTGCGGACGAAACGTGAGTATCAAAAAGTTCTCGGAGCTTTTGCACGCGGCGATCTGGATTTGCTTGTGGGCACGCAGATGGTTGCGAAAGGCCACGACTTCGAGCGCGTCACGCTGGTCGGTGTGGTGTCAGCAGATCTCGCGCTGGGACGTCCGGATTTTCGCGCGGCGGAGAGAACGTTTCAACTTCTCACGCAAGTCGCGGGCCGCGCGGGACGTGGCCGCCTCCCGGGCGACGTGCTGATCGAGACTTATTACCCGGAGCACTACGCTATTCAGCACGCGGTCGACCAGGATTACTCCGCGTTCTTCGAGCGCGAAATTCATTTTCGCCGCATGATGCATTATCCGCCGTTCATTGCGCTCGCGAACGTGCTGATACGTGACCGCAAGATCGAAAACGTCATTCGCTGGTCACGCGCCATCGCTGCGCATTTTGATTCGCTAAAAATTAGCGAGCTGAAAGTCCTCGGTCCCGCAGCGGCGGCGCTTTCGAAATTGCGCCGCGAATATCGTTTTCAGATTTTGCTGAAGACGCCGAATCGCCGCTTGCTCGCGCAAGTTCTCGAAGACTGCTTGTCGTATTGCGAAAAAAAGCAAATCCCCGAGAGCGCCGTGATTGTCGACGTAGACCCAACGAGCCTGCTCTGACCGTTAAGAATCTGTCAGGGATGCGGAACGCTTAGCGGCAGGGGCGTAAAGCACAGCAGAAAAATAATGAAGGCAACGATGGCCCAGGCGCGGCGTGTGCTGTCGAGCGGAGTCCACCGATCCATCAGCGCCGGATGACGAAAGCCGAGGAGCACAAGAAGCGCCGCGAAGAAAATCCATCCGTGCCAGAAAAAAGTCCCCAGGATAATAAGCACAGCGCCAAAGGCGAGCGAGATGCGGCGATGCCTGTCGCTGGCAACGCTGTAAATGATGTGGCCGCCGTCGAGCTGTCCGATGGGAAGAAGATTCAGCGCGGTCGCGAACAGTCCCACCCACGCCGCCAGCGCAATGGGACTGAACAGCATGTCGTTCAACCGCACGCCGGGATGAAAAATGGCGAGAAACAATCTCATCAGCGGCGGACTTCCAAAAATAACCAGCGCGCTTGATTGCACGCCCGGCACCACTTTCGAAAGATAAACGCCAGCCGCAAGAACCGGAACAGCAAGAATAAATCCCACGAGCGGTCCGGAAAATCCCACGTCAAATAGAGCTTTGCGATTTAGAATCGGCGAGCGAATGCGAATGAATGCGCCGAAAGTTCCGATCAGCGTCGGCGCGGGAATAAAATACGGATAACTCGCGTCAATTTTGTAATGGCGGCACGCGAAGAAATGTCCGAGTTCGTGCGCCAGCAAAATCCCGATCAGCGTGAACGCAAAAGGAATTCCGGCGAGCAGCAATCGCGGGTGGATCAGAGCTTCCCACGTGGGTGCAAACGGATTTTCCATTCCCGAGAAGGGCGCGCGATTCTGCGCGAAGGAATCGGAAAACTCACGGCCAACCGCGAGAGTCGAAATCAGCGTGAGAACAAAAAGAACAAGCGCGAGAACGAATTTTCTTTTCCGCGGCCGAGCAATCCTCGTCGTGTCCACCCAAAAGGGGTAGCGCTCGTCAAGCAGCTCGACCGGCTGCTTCCCATTTCCGTGTCCGTTTCCACTCTCCACTCTACTAGAGTACACGCGCGCGGCGACGCTCGCCACCGAAGAAGGAACGTTCGCATCACCATTCGTAACTTTTCGCGGACCTCCGGTGTCCAATTGTCAGGCGTGACGCTTCGCAGTCTCGTTGGGAGGTGCCGCGATGGAATCATTTTGGCGTGATGCGCGTTATGCATTGCGAGGCTTCGGCCGCAGCCCAGCGTTCACTGTAACGGTGATTCTCGCGGTTGCGCTCGGCATCGGCGCGACAACTGCCGTTTTCAGCGTTGTCGACCGTGTTCTCTTTCGCAGCCTTCCGTATCCCCACTCAGATCGCCTGGTGACGTTCGGCTATGTTGCGCCCATCGAGCCAAACGAATTCATCCTGGCCCCCGATTTCGTCGACTGGACCAACGCGCAGAGCGCATTCACCTCCACAGCGTCCTGGGACTTCATTCAGGATTGCGACATCACCCAAGCTCCGCCCGCGCGCATGGCTTGCGCTCACGTGGAATCCACATTTCTGCCGACATTCGGCATCCAGCCTCTGCTTGGCCGGAATTTCACACGCGAAGAAGACAAGTCCACCGGACCGAAAGTCGCGCTGCTGTTCTATGGTTTGTGGAAAAGCCGTTTCGCTGGCGATCCGCACATTGTCGGCAAGACCATTTCGCTCGACGGCCAGCAAACCACCATTCTCGGCGTTCTGCCGCGCGATTTCGAGCTGCCCACTCTCGGCCGCGCCGACATGCTCGTTCCCGAAGCTTTCGCCCCCGACGTGTTTACGCATTCAAACGATCGTCCGATGCCGATTCTGCGCGCCTTCGCCCGCTTGAACCCTGGCGTGACCGTCGCGCAGGCCAAAGCCGCGCTGCAGCCATCCTTCCAAGCATCGCTGAAGTGGGTTCCTGCAGGTTTTCGCAACGAGGTCAGCCTGTCCGTTCGCTCGCTGCGCGACCGCCAGATCGAAGACGCGCGCCTCCCCTCATGGGTTCTTTTTGGCGCGGTGCTTGCGGTGTTGTTGATTGCGTGCGCCAATGTTGCAAACTTGCTGCTCGCGCGTTCCACCAACCGCCAGCGGGAATTTGCGATACGCGCAGCTTTGGGCGCTGGGCGCGGGCGCCTGCTGCGACAAACGCTCACGGAAAGTTTGCTTTTATCGCTCGCCGGAGGCGCGCTGGGCTGCGGCTTCGCTTATGCGCTGCTCAGAATCTTCGTGGCCATTTCCCCGCAGGGTATTTTGCATTTGAACGATGCCACACTGGATTTGCGCGTGCTGATTTTTGCTCTGGGCGTGTCGATCGTTTCGGGAATGTTTTTCGGCTTGGCATCGGCGCAGAAAGGCTTGTCCAACGACGCGCTGTACGGCCGCGCAAGTTCTGGATTCTCTCGCGCTTTCCTCCGCCGTGTTCTCGTCTCCGTGCAAATTGCGGTTTCGTTCATTTTGTTAGTTGGCGCGGGCTTGCTGATTCGCAGCCTGGACAATTTGGAGCGTGTGCCGCTGGGTATGGACACGTCCGGTGTCGTCACGGCCACGGTGTCGCTCAATCCTCGCCTCTACGCTGACATGTCGCGCCGCCAGAATTTCTTCGAGAATATCGAACAGCGGCTTCGCCAACTCCCCGGCGTAAGCGCCTTCGCACTCAGCGATAGCGTGCCTCTGTTTTCAGGAGGCAGCGCAGCGAATATCTACGCCAATATCGAAGTGCCCGGTCGTCCGCGCACGCCGCAAGGCACCGGCGGCATGGTGGGATACAGCACGGTGACGCCTGGATTTTTCTCCGCTCTCGAAATTCCGATTATCGACGGACGCGCATTCACGGAAGCTGATCGCTCTCCGAACGCAAGTGTCACTATCCTCAACGCTGCCTTGGCGAAGCGCCTCTTTCCGAATGAAGATGCCGTGGGAAAGCAGGTGCGTTTTGAGTCGATTAGCAAATGGTGCACCGTCGTCGGCGTTGCAGGTGGCGTCAAGTACGTTCAGAACAACGGTTTTATCCTGCCCGCTGAATCCGATTACTATCTGCCGTTGCACCATTCCGCCGGCTTCATCGATGCGGAGCAGAAAGTTATTCTGCGCACTTCGCTCAGCCCCGCGGCAGTCGCAGCTTGGATGCGTTCGACAGTCGCATCGCTCGACCCCACTGTGCCGGTGACAATCGATTCGATGACGGAGCGCGTCGGCCAATTGGAGGCGGGTCCGCGATTCAACGCCGCGCTGCTCGGCATTTTCGCCGCCATGGGAATTTTACTAGCGGCCATCGGCACGTATGGCGTTCTTGCGTTCCTCGTGGTGCAACGCACGCGCGAAATCGGAATACGTATGGCGCTGGGCGCGCACCCGCGCGACGTCATGAAACTGTTTCTCACTCAAGGAGCGAAGCTGGCATTGGCAGGTTTGCTGGTCGGCGTCGCAGGAGCATTTTTTATGACGCGCTTGATGGAGAGTTTGCTCTTTGGTGTGAGGGCAACTGATCCGCTGATCTTCACAGGCGTCGCGATTTTTCTTTTCGTCGTCGCGCTCATTGCGTGTTACATCCCGGCGCGCCGCGCGATGCGCGTCGATCCCATGGTCGCCCTCCGTTACGAATGAAAAACCGCTGAGATTTGTTCCCCCCTTGCTTACCGAGAGGAAAAAGTGTATGGTACGCTCGGTTACCGAGGCTACGACATGAGCAAACCTTCCGATCTGGTCCAGGGCACGCTGGACATGCTGTTGCTGAAAATCCTCGCGCTCGAGCCGCTCAACGGTTTCGCCGTCAGCGAGCGTCTCAAACAGATCTCCGGCGATGTCTTGCAGGTCAGCGACGGCTCACTCTATCCCGCCCTGCACAAACTGGAGCAGGAGGGCTGGATTTCCGCCGAGTGGAAAACAACGGACAACAATCGCCGCGCAAAAGTTTATTCGCTCACACGCTTGGGACGGCGGCATCTCGAAAAAGAATCAGAGAATTGGAGTCGGCTCTCAACGGCAATTTCGCGCGTGGTCAAGCTTAAGGAAGCTTGACCGCCGCGAACACACGAGGAGACGCACATGCGGCCGGAACATTGGATTTACACGATTCCACTCAGGTTGCGTTCGTTGTTTCGCCGGCGCCAGGCTGATCAGGAGCTCGATCAGGAGCTGCGCTATCACGTCGAACAGAAAACCGCGCAAAACATCGCGAAAGGGATGACTCCGCAAGAGGCGCGCCGCGCGGCATTGCTCGAAATGGGCGGAATCGAAAAACGTAAAGAAGAATGCCGTGACGCTCGCCACGTGAATTGGCTTCAGGATTTGCTGCAAGATCTGCGCTATGGTCTCCGCATGCTGCGCAAATCCCCCGGCTTCACCGCCGTCGCTGTTCTCACGCTAGCCCTTGGCATTGGTGCCAACACCGCTATCTTCAGCCTCGTGAATGCCGTGCTGTTGCGGCCGTTGCCGTACCGGGATCCCGGGCGGCTGACTCTGGTTTGGGAAAAAGACGAGCGCGGCCGTCCCGACCTTACAACTTTCGCTACCTATACGGATTGGAAGGCGACGAACAAGAGCTTTGAGGAGCTTGCGCTCTATGCCTCTTGGCAACCGACAGTAACAGGGGCGGGTGATTCGGAACAACTCACGGGACTGCGCGTCACGAATAACTATTTCCGCACGCTCGGTATACGGCCTGCATTGGGACGTGATTTTCGTCCCGAGGAAGATACCCCGCCCGCGAGCTATGTCGTGATGCTCAGCAACGAACTCTGGCAGCGCCGTTTCCATTCCGACCCAAACATCGTCGGCAAAACGATCACACTGAACGCGCTGAACTACGTTGTGGCTGGTGTGATGCCCGCGGATTTCCAATCGTTGATCTCGTTGGACCCGCGCGGAGGGCCGGTAGAAATCTGGCGTGTGTTGGGGTATGACGCTTCGTTGCCCTGGGCGTGCCGTACCTGCCATCACCTGACCGCGCTCGCCAGGCTGAAGCCGGGCGTGACATTCGCCGAAGCAAACGCGGAAATGGACACTATTTCCGCAGCTTTGTGGAAGGAATACCCCAAGGATTATTCCGCTGCCGGAGTAATCCTGACGCCGCTCCGCGAACAGTTACTCGGTCCCGTCAGCACTACGCTTTATGTGTTATTGGGAGCGGTCGCATTTGTTCTGCTGGTCGCCTGTGTGAATCTTGCCGTTTTGTTGATGGCCCGGGCGACGCGCCGCGAAAAGGAAATGGCAGTGCGCACGGCCCTGGGAGCCTCCCGCAGCAGGGTGATTCGGCAAGTGCTCACTGAAAATTGCCTGCTGGCCTTGCTCGGGGCGGCGACCGGGTTGATCCCAGCTTACTGGACGCCGAATTTGTTGGCGGCAGTGGGCACCGGTGACCTTCCGCGGTTGGCCGAAGTCCGCCTCGATTGGCACGTGCTGCTATTTACCGGCGGCTTGGCTTTACTGACGGGTTTGTTGTCAGGAATCGCTTCCGTACCCGGTCTGTGGAAGGCCGGCCTGCAGGGGAATCTGCAGGAAAGAATTCGCGGCAGCTCTGGAGGAACGAGTCCCCGCCTGCGGAGCATGCTAATCGTGTCGGAGATTGCTCTCTCATTGACATTGCTGGCAGGAGCCGGCTTGCTTCTTCGAAGCCTGGCGCGCGTGCTCACAGTTTCGCCCGGCTTCGATGCGAGCCATGTCTTAACGATGAGAGTTTCGGTTTTCGGCCACCAATATCAGGATAATAAGAATTTGCGCCAGTTTTTCACTCAGACTCTCGCACGCGTTCGCGTTCTGCCTGGCGTAGCAGGCGTCGGCGTTGCAAGCGAAATCCCGCTCGGCGGCAATTCAGATCAGTACACCCTGCACGCGGAGGGAAAAATGAACGTGAATCCGGAGCTTGACCCCAGCGCTGAGCGCTACTGCGTCTCACCCGGCTATCGCACCGCCATGGGCATTCCTCTGTTGCGCGGAAGAGATCTCGCGGAAAGCGATACGGCCGACACGCCACAGGTTGTCTTGATCAACGAAGCAGCGGCTCGGCAAATCTGGTCCGGCGAGGACCCGCTCGGCAAGCGCGTGAAGATTGGCGGGGTTGACAGGCCTTGGTGGACCGTGGTCGGAATCGTTGGCGACATTCACCAAGGAAGCCTGGAACTTGCTCCCAATATGCAATTCTACGTACCGCACGCCCAATGGCCGTTTCCCGATTCCGACATGACCTTCGCGATCCGCGCGGCGGGGCCACCGGCTGTGCTCGCTTCCGCAGCGCGGCAGGCTATCCGTTCGTTTGATGCGAGCCAGCCTGTTTCACGGATCATGCCACTCGAAGGCTATTTGCAACTCTCTGTGCAAGGGAGACGATTCTCGTTGCTCCTGCTAGGAGCGTTTGCGGCCATCGCACTGCTGCTTTCTGTGGTGGGGATTTACGGAGTCACTGCTTACAGTGTCGCACAGCGGACAAACGAAGTCGGTATTCGCATGGCGCTGGGCGCGCAGCCCAGGAGTATTCTATGGCTCGTGGTCGGCCATGGCCTTTTGCTGGCGCTCGTCGGAATCGGCATCGGTGTGGCAGCCGCTCTGGTGCTCACGCGCTTCCTACGCAATCTGCTCTTCGAGATCAAGCCCAACGATCCGGTGACGTTTGTCTCGGTCGTCTTTCTGCTTCTGGTCATCACGCTCGCGGCTTGTTACATTCCCGCGCGGCGCGCGATGCGCGTCGATCCCATGGTTGCCCTCCGCTACGAATGATCGGCGCGCGCGAATCAGCGCCGCGATAATCGCAATCATCCGGCCATTTACAGCGTGCAGAGAAAGTCCCGCATTGCTGTAGTCGAAGAG
>DASRQP010000294.1:0-5233 GCA_035696585.1 Candidatus Acidiferrales bacterium
TTCGACTTCAGCCATTTCGCGCAGCTCGCTCCGGAAGAATTGCAGGAAATCGAGCAGCAAGTGAACGAAGAAATTCTGCGCGATCTGCCGTTGCACACGGACATCATGAATATCGACGACGCGCTCGCTTCCGGCGCGCTGGCTTTTTTCGGCGACAAGTATCCTGAGCAGAACGTCCGCGTGGTCACCATTGACGATGCCACATTTCCGCGCGGCTTCTACAGCAAGGAGCTTTGCGGCGGCACGCACGTCGCGCGAACCGGCGAAATCGGCGTCTTCAAAATTTCGATGGAGCAATCCGTCGCCGCAGGCGTCCGCCGGATTGAGGCGCTGACGGGAGACGCGGCGCTGGCGCAATATCAAGGCGCGCTCGCGACCCTGCGGACCGTCGCCGGAATGCTCAACATCGGCGAAGACCGCGTGGTCGAGGCCGTCGAAAAACTCGCCCAAACCACCAAGCAGCTCGAAAAGCAGCTCGAAGGACTGAAGCGCAAGTCGGCTGTTTCCATGGCCGATTCCCTTCTGGAAGGCGCCCGAACCGTAAAAGACGTCCGCGTGGTGGCCGCGCGGGTCCCCGGATTCGACCGGGAAGCCCTTCGCCAGCTCGCCGACGGCTTACGCCAGAAAATGGGCTCCGGGGTGGTCTTTTTGGCCGCTGGGGAGGACGGTAAGGTGTCTATCATTACTGCCGTTACTAAGGACTTGACGAACCGCCTCCATGCCGGGAAGATGGTGCAGGAATTAGCGAAGTTCGTAGGGGGCTCCGGAGGCGGCCGGCCAGACCTGGCCGAAGCCGGAGGCAAGGATGTTGCTGGTATCGAAACAGCCATCGCGCAAGTCTATCCGCTCGTCGAGCGGATGTTATAATTCCTTACAAGCGCTAGAAACGTTGCCGGGAGTCCCATACCCGGCGGCGGGTGTGCCGTTTGTGAGGAAGTGTAAATGTTCTGCCTTTCCCGTAGAAGTATTGGAGTCTGGCCGTGTACCTGGGCGGTTTTCGCCCTCGTGGGACTGTCTTTGGCGCAGACTTCGCAGGCCCAAATTGCATCCTATGTGGATAGGAATGGGAAGGTTATCTACGTGAACGCGAACCCGCGAATCAAGGTTCCCCGGCATACACGGGCTGATGGCCAGGCTAATAACCAGGCCTCGCAAGGGGCTCCCGTGAAGCTGGCGTCGGTCGTCAATAAGGCCGCCGAGCGAAACAACGTGGATCCGGCCCTGGTCCAGGCTGTAATTCAGAACGAATCCGCATGGAATCCGAACGCTGTTTCGCCGAAGGGCGCATTCGGGCTGATGCAGTTGATTCCTTCCACGGCAGAACGTTTCGGTGTAGGCAACGTGTTCGACCCCGCCGAGAATATCGAGGGCGGGACGCGGTACTTGCGGGAGTTGCTTGATCGCTACCATGGCGACCTCAAGAAATCGCTCGCGGCGTACAATGCCGGCGAGCAAGCCGTGGCGCGCTTCGGCGGCGTGCCCTTGTACCCTGAAACACGTTCATACGTGAGAAAAGTGACCAACACCTACTTCCAATCCGGCTCGGGACACTCGCCGACAGGTGAGTTCCACCACTTTCAGATCCGTCAAGCGACGGATCGCAGCGGCCGGGTTGTATTCACGAACGAATGACGCAACGCGGCCGAGTCCCGGTCAAAATTTTTCCTGTGTGGCTTGCAGCCGCTTGCGCGGTTTCGATGGCGCTGTTGTTTCTTGTGCTTTGCGCGCCGGGAGCGCGAGCGCAATCCTCAAGACACTCGCAGGCGAAAGCGCAGTACGATAAGGCGCAGCAAATGCGCCAGACGCTCGAAGCAGAACCGCAAGACAGCCGCACGCTTTCCGAATACAAAAAAGTTGTCACCGCGTACCGCCGGGTTTATCTCATCACCGCCTCCGCTCCAGAAACCACGCTGGCGTTGCAAGCCGTCGCGCAACTTTATCGCGACATGGGCGGCAATTTCGATCGGGAGTATTATCAGTCGTCGATCGTCACGTATAAGTTCTTAGTATCGCAATATCCCACGAGCAAGCTCCGCTCCGACGCGCTTTTTCAGATTGGCGAAATCCAGAAGGACGACCTCGGCGATATAGCCGAAGCGAAAGATGCCTTCACGCAATTTCTCCAGCACTTCCCGCATTCGGAACAGGCCGCGGATGCGCGAAAAGAACTGAAAGAACTCGCGTCCATGCCCGCAAAACCGGCGGAGGATAGTGCTCGCGCCGCGGAATCGACGAAGGCGAATCAAGAGCGCCGGATCGTCGGGGACGCTCCTGCGCCGAAGGCAGTAAACGCCGCCGAAGAAACAACGAGTGACACAACGAACGACACCAGCGATAGCGCGGACGCGCCGAAGAAGGGCGAAGCGTCCAGCGTGACTGCGATTCGCACATGGAACGCGGACGACTACACGCGCGTTGTTGTGGATTTGAATGGCGCGGTGAAATACCAATCGGCGCGAATTAAAAATCCAGACCGCATTTATTTCGACCTTTACCAGGCGCACCTGGGACATTTGCTGACGGACAAAGAACTCGCCGTACAAAACGGCTTCTTAAAAAGCGTGCGCGTCGCGCAAAATAAATCCGGCACCGTTCGGCTGGTGCTCGACGTGCAGAGCATCCAGGGATATTCCGCGTTTCTGCTGCCGAATCCGTACCGGCTCGTGATCGACGTTCATGGCACGGTGGCCGATGCGAGCGCAAAAAATCCCGCGCCAGCGGTAACGGCCCCTCGGACGCTGGCTGGCGACCGTCCCGCTGCGAGCGCGACGCCATCGGCGACCGCAACAGAAAAAGTGGAAGTGTCATCTACGTCGGAGGATTCCGGTTCCGGCGAACCGAATCCCGCAAACGCCATTACCAAAGGCTCGGATCACGCCGACCGGAACATGTCGTCCGCTTCTTTGCTTCCGGACAAGCCGACGCGCGACGGAGCGCGCTCTTTGACGCGGACACTGGGACTGAAAATCAGCCGCATCGTGATTGATCCGGGACACGGCGGACACGATACGGGAACCATTGGCCCGCACGGCTTGCTCGAGAAAAACGTCTGCCTCGATGTGGCGCTGCGTCTCGGCAAGCTGATTCACCAGAAATTGCCGAGCGCTCAGGTGATTTACACGCGCAATACCGATGTGTTCGTGCCCCTTGAAGAGCGCACGGCCATTGCGAATCAAGCTGGCGCGGACCTTTTCATTTCCATTCATGCGAATTCGAGCCATGACGACCAGGCGCGCGGAATCGAAACTTACTACTTGAATTTTACGTCGTCACCGGAAGCTTTGGAAACGGCGTCACGCGAAAACGCGGTATCGAATGCGTCCATCCACGAATTGCAGGACCTGATCAAGAAGATTGCGCGGAACGACAAGATCGAGGAATCGCAGGAACTTGCGACGGATATCCAAAGTTCGTTGACAACGCAGCTTCGCCAAGTGAGTACCGCGGAACGAAATCGCGGCGTGAAAAAAGCGCCGTTCGTCGTTCTGATTGGCGCGGACATGCCGTCGGTGCTGGCGGAAATTTCGTTTCTGAGCAATCCGACCGATGAGCGGATGCTGCAGAAGCCGGCGCAGCGTCAACGAATCGCGCAAGGGCTTTTCCATGGCGTCGAAAGCTATCTGTCGAGCTTGAACAGCCTCAACTATGACCGCCGCAAGCCGACGCTCGTCAGCGACCGCCAAGGCGCTCCAACAACCACCACGGCGCGAGAGCAGAGATAACCTTTCCGTCGTATAATGAAACTAAGAATTATGAAGCTGAGAAAAGCGCGCCGTATTTTGCCACTGTGTTTAGCGATGCTGCTGCTTGCAGCATCCCCCGCCTTAGCGCAAGGAACTTTGCCCGCATCGGTATCGGACTGGAATTCCAGCCAATCGAAAACCTTTGCCATTCCGGCGGCCGCAATACTCAAGGAATACGGGCTGAAGACGACCGAGCGCCGAACTTACACGCACGGGGGCGACTCGCTGGTTGCCACTGCTTATTCCTTCAATGATCCGTCAGGAGCCTACGGCGCGTATTCATTTTTGCGCACTCCAGATATGCCGCAGGCGGATTTCACGAAGCACTCGTCGATGTCGCACAGTCAGGCGCTGGCGCTGACGGGTAATCTGGTGCTCGAATTCGACGGCGCTCGTCTCGACCGATTCCACGGTGAAATCGAAATGCTGATCGCGCAGGCGGGCGGCCATGCGGAATTCGGAACGTACCCTGCCCTGCCACAGCGGCTTCCTGTCGACGATCTAATACCGCGCTCCGACCACTATATTTTGGGGCCGGTCGCCCTGCAGCATTTTTTGCCGGTGGCAAGCGGCGACTGGCTGGGATTCTCGATGGGCGCGGAAGCGGAACTGGCGCATTATCGGTTGGACAAGAGCGTTGCGATTTTGCTGATTGCCGATTATCCCACGCCGCAAATCGCTTCCTCGGAGATTCAAAAAATCTCGCACACGCTGAATATTGCGGGCGTGACGACGGGCCCGGCGCAGGGTCCAGAACTTTATGTGACGCGTGACGGTACAACCGTCGCTCTGCTGGCTGGCGCGCCGTCGAAGGCCTCCGCTGAAGCACTGCTGGGAAAGATTCATGCGGGCATGGCTGTGATCTGGGATGCACCTATCCTCCATCGCGCGAACGAGCCTTCCATGGGCACGATGATCGTAGGGACGATCGTTGGAGCCGGCGAAATATGCGGATTCGCGCTGCTAGGGGGCCTGCTCTTTGCGGGACTACGGCTGCTGATAAAGCGGAGATGGCCTGGACAGGTGTTTGATCGACCCGAGGACCTCGAAATCATCCAATTGGGCCTTTCGAGTAAGCCTATAAGAGCAAAAGACTTATATTAAGCAGGGCCACAGTCACCAGCTTTGGATTTACCCTCTCTCGACAATAAGGCCTTGATTCCCTTACTCTTGAAGGCCCTTACCGCTTGACTTTATTTGTCCACGTCTCTTAGACTGCCGATTGTAGAAGGGTTTCCTGGCCACCCGCGCATTGGCCTTGGAGCTTTTCTCCCTCGAAGGCCCGTCGCAAGGCGGGCCTTCTGTTGTCCACTGGGCCTCTATATGCCGCTGGTTCGTCACTGAAAAACATCATGCGTTCCCCCGAGAACTACGGCGAAGCATTCGCGACACTTTTTCGCCGCGACTAAAATGCCTGCCTCCGGATTACGCACGGCCAACGGAACTGCGAACACCTCAGTGAGCTACCTTTACGGCGGCTTCGTCGCCAC
>DASRQP010000295.1:0-4843 GCA_035696585.1 Candidatus Acidiferrales bacterium
GTTGGGGATAGGCGGGGAGGTTCATACGATTGGGCGGAGAGTACTAGAGCGAAAGTACTATAACCAAATTGACGAGCGTTTTTAGTGCAGTTTCTCGATCTGCTGTTGCACCTGGCTGCGAAATTCCAGCGGATGCGCGACTTTCTGAAATGGCTCGGGAGTCCCGCCAGTCCCGATCACTACAATGGCGCCGTAACCAAGCATCCTGCCGAACGCCGCTTCTTTTACTTCAATGCTCTCGACTTTGCTCAACAGCATTTCGATGGTCTTGCGGCTGGCCAGTCCAGTCTTGATCACCACGCGGCGATTCGTCACCGCCATTTCGGTGGCATTACGGCGCACCATGCCCACCAGAATCACCACGACGCCGGAAACGAGCAACACAACGCCTCCGATTTCCATGACGTGCGGATTTGCGCTGTCAGTTCCGCTCTGGGTGAGCGCGTAATAGAGCAGGATTACGCCGGGTAGGGCGAGGAGCAAGCTGCCCACGACTATGTGCCCAAGCATCACGATCCAATGAAGGCGGGTCTGATAAATTACCGTTTCACCGGGGACTAAATTTCTTTCTACGTAGCTCATCTGCGCAACCCCCCGAATCGACCAGCCATAGATAAGATCAGGGCCCTCAGTCGTAAATCAGAGAGAGGGTATCACAACGTCAGGATGGCTCCGTTGCAAGCCGAGGCTCAACTCCTAATTCGATGCGTGTTTGGCGGGAGTGTGGAGGTCGCGGGAGAGCATGAGCTTGAGCGTGACTTTGTCGGATGCGCTGGTCAAACCGAAGCCGATGCCCGCTTCGATGCTTGCAAACTTGGTGGGGTGATCGAAGACTCCCCATAGCTCGTGCGACTCTTCGTCGGTGGGCAAGAAGTCCTTGAGGGGGCCGGCTTCGGAATACTCCTCGACGGCCACAGCCCATTTGGGAGACAGATTGTAGGCGATGCGCGCGCACGGGGCGAAGTCGAGATTCTTGAAGCCGCCGACATAGGAATTATCGAGAATGGGGTTGACGATGATGTCCCATGGATGCAGGTGCAGGCCGAAGATTGGCCGAATCTCAGAAGTGTAACGGCGGGGATCCCAGTGCCTGGTGTTGTAACTGAATTCAAAATTCACGGCGTACACGAAAGTGCGGTCGTCGGCATGCGGCTCGACAAAGAGTAGACGCAGCTTGCCGCCATTGATGGAAGGACCGCGGTTCTGGGAGTAGAAACTGTAAAGTGGCAGGTAAAGGCCGGCTTCGAGCCAGTCGGTGACGCCGTAGGCCCATTCGGCGGCGCCGTTCCAGGACTTGTCGGGGATGAGGCCGCCGGAGAACGCCGGTGTTTTCTGTCCGTCGGGAGTGAAATTGTTGTGCACTGTGAGATTGATGACGCCGGGCGCGGCAATGGCGCCATCATAAACTTGGATTTCGTCAGTTTGAGCAGAGGCTGCAGCGGGCAGGGCAACGAGAGCGGCGGCGAGCGCGAGACACATCAAGCACGTGCGCAAACATTGCTTAAGGGAAATTGGCTTGAGCATGAATCGCGGCAACGATGCTCCCAAGATTTCTCCAGTAAATGCACGACTATCCTAAGCTAAGACGCATCGAGCCGACAATCGTTGCAGGATTTTTTGGCGACGATGCGGAACACAAAAACGAAGCGGTCATGCGTGCGGATGGGATTTGTCGTAAATGGCCATGAGCTGATCGATGGTGACGCTGGTGTAGCGTTGCGTGGTGGAAAGAGAAGAATGGCCGAGCAGTTCTTGAATGGTGCGGAGATCGGCGCCATCGGCGAGAAGGTGCGTGGCGAAGGCATGGCGCAGAGAATGCGGGTGGAGATCCGGATTATTGGTCAGGAGCCGGGCATATTTTTTCACTATATTTGAAATGGTGCGCTGCGTGAGCCGGCCGCCCTTAGAATTTATGAAAACGGCGGTTGCGAGGGCCGGCGGTTTGGCGCGGCGCAAAATTTCGTCGCGAAAGGGCCAATACATTTCAAGAGCTTGCTGCGCCTTTGCACCGTAAGGAACGACGCGTTCTTTGCGCCGTTTGCCGAGCACGTGCAGCATCTGCTCTCTGGAATTGATGCTGGTCATGTCGAGGCCGGTGAGTTCGCTGACGCGCAGGCCAGAGGCGTACAGAAGTTCGAGAATGGCGCGGTCGCGAGCAAGGACCAACGGAGCATTTTTATTTGCTTTCTTGGTTTTACTGGGCGGAGCGGATTTGTTCGTGGATTTTTTGGGATGCGTTTGCGTGGTTCGCGCCGGCGTCATGTCGTCAAGCAGGCGGTTCATTTCTTCCGCGGACATCACGTTGGGGAGGCGCTTGGGCAATTTGGGGCGGGCCACAAGGCGCGCCGGATTTTGTTCGGTGAGATGTTCGCGAACGCAGAAACGGAAGAAAGAACGCAGAGCCGCGAGTTTTCGCGCGACAGAACTTTTTTGCAGGTGCTGGTCATAAAGATGGCTGATGAATTCGCGTATGACGAGATGGTCGACCGCCGTCAGTGTCAGGGCTTGTTCTCCAGGCGGGGTAACATAAGCGATGAACTGGTTTAGGTCAATTTTGTAGCTAATAATCGTTTTCGGAGAGGCGTTGCGCTCGTAGCGAAGGTAATGCAGGAATTTTTCGGCGGAGGCCGCGATTGTGCTCGTAGTGGCCAGGGGCGTCGCGGACCGTTTTGATACGCTCTCGGCAGCGCTGGAAGGTGAAGGCGCGGGAATGTCTCGCTGGCGAAAGTTCACGATTTGACGGGCTCGGCCGCGGATGCTTCCACGGGCTGAGCAACCACGCCTTCGCTCTCCGGGACCTCCCAGTCGCAATCTTCCCTGGAGCACGCACGAAATGCGCCGTGCTTGGAACGTTTGAGCACGATGTAGGGCGCGCCGCATTTCGGACATGGTTCAGGAAGCGGCTCGTGCGGCGACGTGTAATCGCAATCGGGATAACGGCTGCAGCCATAAAAAATTCTGCCGCGCCCGCGTCCTTTGGCCGTGCCGCGACGGACGAATTCGCCTTCGCCGCATTTGGGGCATTTGATCCCGAGAGTGATAGGCCGCGTGTATTTGCATTTCGGATATTTCGAGCAGCCGATGAATTCGCCGAAACGGCCATGACGTTTTAGAAGCTGTTCGCCGCAAGTGGGGCATTTCTCGTCGAGCGGAACGTCCGGCAGGCGCGCTTTTCTGGTTCCGGCGGCCAGGCGGCGGGTCGTCTTGCAATCCGGATATCCGGAGCACGCTAGGAATGCGCCGAAACGGCCGCGCTTCATGACCATTTCGCGGCCGCAATTGTGACAATACTCGACGGTGTTGTCGCCTTCGACTTCCTCGCTGCCCGTATCGGAAATGTCGCGGATGTAATCGCAATCGGGATAGCGCTCGCAGCCGAGGAAAAATCCGTGGCGGCTGATGCGTTCGAGGAGCATGCCCTTATCGCACTTGGGGCACTTCTCGTCGGTGGGGATCCCGGCCTTGTAGGATTCCATTTCGCCTTCGGCCTTTTCCAAATCATCCTCAAAGTGCTTCCAGAAAACCTTGACGGATTTTCGCCAGGGCAGCTTGCCTTCCTCGATTTCATCGAGCTCGTCTTCCAGGCGCGCGGTGAAGCCCACGTCGAAAATGTCTTCGAAACTTTTCACAAGCAGATCGCTTACTTTTTCGCCGAGCAGCGTGGGGGTGAAGCGGCCTTGCTCTTTGTTGACGTACTCGCGCTCGACAATGGTGGAAATAATCGACGCGTAGGTGGAGGGGCGGCCGATGCCTTTGTCTTCGAGCTCTTTCACGAGCGTGGCTTCCGTGTAGCGCGGAGGCGGTTCGGTGAAATGCTGGTCGGGCCGAATTTTTTCGAGACGCAGGCGTTCGCCTTCCGTAACGCGCGGGAGCGTACGGCCCTCCGCATCAGCATCTTCTTCGGCGGCGGGAGCAGCACCCGGGACTTGATCGGCGGCTTCGCCTTTGTCTTCATCGTCGCGCGAAGCAGAGTAAGCGGCCAAGTAGCCGTCGAACTTCATCACGGAGCCGCTGGCGCGGAAAATGTAGTCGGCGGCGGAAATGTCGATGGTGGTCTGGTCGAACACGGCCGGAACCATTTGCGAGGCGACGAATCGCTGCCAGATGAGCTGGTAGAGCTTGAACATGTCTTCGTCGAGGTAACGCTTGACTTCATCGGGGGAGCGCACGACGTCGGTAGGGCGAATGGCTTCGTGCGCTTCCTGCGCCTGTTTTTTCGACTTGAAGAAATTCGGTTTCTCGGGGACATAGCCGGGGCCGTAACTGGAACCGACGAAATCCCGCACCTGCGCGATGGCGTCGGCCGATACATGGACCGAGTCGGTGCGCATATAAGTGATCAGCGCGACGGAGCCTTCGTCACCCAGCTCGACGCCTTCATAAAGGCGCTGCGCGAGCATCATGGTGCGCTTGGCGGAAAAGCGGAGGCGATTGTAACCGGCCTGCTGGAGCTTGGAAGTGGTGAACGGCGGCGGAGCCCAGCGGCGTTTTTCCTTCTGCGCGACGCTTGCGACTTGCCACTCGGCATTCTCGACAGCGCTGACGACTTCCTGCGCCTTCTCGGCATTGGGGACTTCGATTTCTTCGCCCTTGTAGCGCCACAGCTTCGCTTCAAACGCAGGCGGCTCTCCCGCCGCGATCATCGCGTGGATGGTCCAGTATTCCTTGGGAGTGAAGGCGCGAATGTCGCGTTCGCGGTCGACGATTAACCGCAGTGCGACGGTCTGCACGCGGCCGGCGGAGAGGCCGCGGCGCACTTTGTCCCAAAGTAGCGGCGAAATTTTGTAGCCGACGAGGCGGTCGAGGACGCGACGCGCCTGCTGCGCGTCGACGAGATTCGTAT
>DASRQP010000296.1:0-6716 GCA_035696585.1 Candidatus Acidiferrales bacterium
TGGATTAACGAATCCCAAAAGCACCGCGCAGGAGACTCACAATGGGAACGCTTTGGCAGGATTTCCACTACGGACTCCGAATGCTCGCGAGGAACCGCGGCTTTGCGACTGTCGCGATTCTTTCTCTGGCGCTGGGAATCGGCGCAAACACGACCATTTTCACTGTCGTGAACGCCGTTCTGTTGAATCCATTGCCGGTGAAGGATTCCTCTCGGCTCGTCGAACTCGATACTGTGGACTCAAAAACAGCTCTGGGCGCACCGAACGCGGCAAAACTCGGCATGTCCTATCCGAACTTCCGCGATTATCGAGACAAGAGCGCGGCTTTTTCCGGGTTGTCCGTTTTCGCGTTCACAAACTTCACGTTGAGCGGCGAAGGCACTCCCAAACAGATTAGCGGCATGGTAGTCAGTGCGAATTATTTCGATGTGCTGGGAATCAAGCCGGCCATAGGCCGCACATTCTATCCGGATGAAGATCAAAAGCCGGGCGCAAACAATATCGCGGTTCTAAGCTATTCACTATGGGCCAAACAATTCGGCTCCGATTCCGGAATTATCGGCAAAACGCTGACGTTGAATTCTTACGCTTATACGGTGGTGGGAGTTGCTGCCCGGAACTTCAAAGGCACGATCAATCTGGTGCCGCCCGATGAAATCTGGGTTCCCGTGAGCATGTACAAGCAAGCGACGAGTGGAGAGTTTGCAACAGACTTTGACGATCGCCGCGCCCTATTTGCCACGGTGTTCGGCCGCCTCAAGCCGGGTGTCACGATGGCGCAGGCGGAAGCGTCGCTCAAGCCGCTCGCGTCGGCGCTTGAGAAAGAATATCCGGTCGACAATGCAGGCCGCGGCGTCGCCTTGATGCTCCTATCGGACACGGCAGCCGGCGGCGCCAATGCTCATGATCAGTTTGCGCTGGCGGGAATGCTGATCATGGGCGTGGTGGGCCTGGTGCTGCTGATCGCGTGCGTCAACCTCGCGAATTTGCTTCTGGCACAGGCCGCGAAGCGGGATCGCGAAATGAGCGTGCGCGCCGCGCTCGGAGCAAGCTCTTCGCGACTGCTGCGGCAAATGCTGACGGAAAGTGTGACGCTGTCGATGCTCGGCGGCGTCGCTGGTTTGATCATCGCTTATTGGGGACGTACGCTTCTATGGTCTTTCCGTCCGCCGTTTCTTGACCAGGACTCAATCGATCTTTCTTTCAACACGAACGTGCTTCTCTTCACACTGGGGATTTCCGTATTGACCGGCCTGCTTTTCGGCATAGCCCCGGCACTCAAGGTGGCGCGAATCGATCTGGCGGAAACTCTGAAGGTGGGCGGCCGCGGCTCGAGTTTGGGATTTCTGAAGAACCGTTTTCGTAGTTTGTTGATCGTCGGCGAGCTGGCTTTGGCGCTTATCGCGCTGGTTGGAGCCGGACTGTTTGTGCGCAGTATGCAAGAAGCCCAAAAATTGAGTCCGGGCTTTGAGTCGAAGAATCTTTTCGTGTTTAATTTTGATCTGGGCGCCCAGCAGTACGCTCAAAATCGCGGCGAACAGTTCTATCGCGATGCCGTCGAACGCGCCCAAAGCGTCTCTGGCGTAGCGCGCGCGACTGTGGCGTCAAACGCTCCATTTGGCGGAGGCTTCGCTCGCACTGTGTTTCCGGAAGGCGAGCAACAAGTTCCGGGGCATCGTGGAATGTTGATTACAGTGGATGCCGTGCTGCCGGGGTTCTTTGACACGCTGCGGATTCCCATGTTTTCCGGACGGGATTTCAACGACACCGACCAGTCAAACACAGTCCCCGTCGCTGTGATCAACTCCGCCATGGCGAAACACTTTTGGCCGAACGAAAACGCTATCGGAAAACGCTTCACATTCTTCGGGGACCAAAAGCTCATTCAGGTCGTCGGCGTGGCGGCAAATACGACGCAATTCGCGATCGGCGAAGATCCCCAACCGGAAGTCTATCGGCCGCTCGCGCAGTATTACACACCGCAAGCTACGCTTCAGGTTCGCACGGTCAATGATCCCCGGACCGTGCTCGCATCGGTGCGCGAACAAGTGCAGAATCTCGACAAGAGCCTTGCCATCACCGGCGTGTTCACGATTGGCGAACTGCTCAGTCAGGGATTGTGGGCGCCCCGGATGGCAGCGGCGCTACTAAGTGTTTTCGGTTTTGTGGCATTGGTTCTTGCGGCGATTGGGATTTATGGCGTGATGGCCTACTCAATTGCACAGCGCACACGCGAAGTGGGAATTCGCATGGCGCTGGGCGCGCAGCCGGGCGACGTTCTAAAATTGGTCATTGGCCAGGGCATGTTGCTCGCCGGGACGGGAGTAGTGGTTGGTTTGATTGCTGCGTTCGGCGTGGCACGACTGTTTACGAGTCTCCTCTTCGGTGTCAGCCCCACGGACCCTTTGACTTTTGTCACCGTTGCGGCAGTTATGTCTCTTTCCGCGCTTGCCGCATGCTATTTTCCCGCCCGCCGAGCCATGCGCGTCGATCCTATCGTCGCTCTACGATATGAATAGAATAAACGGTATTGACTTATGATATATAAGGCTGCCAGCATAACCGGCGCGCAAAGTTCTGTGGATCACCGCTTCGCTCACCCAAGGTACAAATGGGAACCTTTTGGCAGGATTTGCAGTACGGCGGTCGCTTACTTCTCAAAAGCCCGGCCTTCACTCTTATCGCCGTTGCCACGCTGGCGCTCGGCATCGGCGCCAACACCGCGATTTTTGGCATCGTAAACGCTGTAGTCCTTCAGCCGCTGCCTTACCCGAACCAGCAACAACTGGTCAACGTGTGGGAGACGGACAGCAATCGAAAGATTAAGCACGGAAGCGTTCCGCCGGGCGATTTTTTCGACTGGCGTGCACAGAATCAGGTCTTTCAGGGCATCAGCGCATTTCAGTTTGATGTCTTCAACCTCACAGGAGCGGGCGAGCCGGAACAAGTTTGGGGCGGCCGCGTTTCACCCAACTTTTTTGATTTGTTCGGAGTCAGACCGGTGGTGGGCCGGACATTTCGACCGGACGAAGAGCAGCTTGGACATGACCGCGTTGTAATTATCAGCCACGCAGTCTGGACGAGACACTTCGCCGCTGACCCGAACGTGGTGGGTCGCAGTGTAACAATTGATGACAATCCATACACCGTGATTGGAGTGCTCCCGGCTGACTTCAACCTTCTAGGTCTAAGCCGCCAGTTCGAGGTGTGGGCGCCCCTCGTGCTTTCGGCGAGCGACATACGCCGCGACAATCCTTCGCTGATTGTTTTCGCGCGACTAAAACCCGATGTCACGATCGCGCGCGCTAATTTGGATATGGACGACATTTCCCACCGCTTGTCGATGGAATATCCGGCAACGAATCAGGGAGTAGGCACGTGGGTGGTTTCCATGCACGAGCTCATGAGCCGTGGCTTCGGAGATCCGCTGCTTCTGCTGCTTGCCTCGGTCGGCCTGGTGTTGCTGATCGCCTGCGCCAACGTGGCAAATCTACTGCTCGCGCGCGCGGCTGGCAGAGAAAGGGAAGTGGCGATTCGTTCGACTTTGGGTGCGAGCCGCCTGCGGCTTATTCGCCAACTTCTCACTGAGAGTGTTCTGCTGGGACTTGTAGGCGGCGCGGCTGGTCTTCTTGTTGGGTATGGAGGCCTGAAGATTCTGCCGGCCATTCTTCCCCCCGCCGGCGGGGTTGATGAAATGCCGCGGATAAGTATGGCCGGAATAAGCGGGACTGTTTTCGCTTTCACGGTTGGCGTTGCGATCCTCACCGGAATCATCTTTGGCCTGGCGCCGGCCTTCCAATTCTCCAAGACGAATTTAGCTGAGTCTCTAAAGGAAGGCGGACGCAGCTCGACTGGCGGTGTGCAGCGGCGTGTTACCCGGAATTTTCTCGCCATCGTTGAAGTTGGATTGTCGCTTGTTCTTTTGATCGGCGCAGGCACTTTGATTCGCAGCCTCCGCAGTTTGCTCAACTCCAATCCGGGTTTCAATCCGAAGAATGTTCTTTCGATGCAAGTTTGGCTGCCCGAATCGCATCACCTAGGGACGGCCCCGACACGCGAATTCTTCCAACAGCTGATCGAGCGGATGCGCGCGTTACCCGGTGTCAATTCCGCCAGCGCCATTAACTTCCTGCCTTTAACTTCCTGGACGGACCTCGCCAATTTCGACATCGGTGGCCGACCCTCGCCGCCGCCTCGCCACGAGTTTGTCGCCCATTACCGCATAATCGATCCTCAATATTTTCAAACGATGCAAGTCCCACTCATTCGGGGACGCTACTTCAAAGACGCGGACAATCAGAACGCGCAAGGCGTCGCGATCGTCAATCAGACTCTTGCTGGACAATATTGGCCGACTCAGGACGCCATCGGCCAGCAGGTGCGTCTCCATTTGCAGGAATCGAAATCGGTACCGTGGCGGCCGGGAGCAAGCGAGGCGTGGCTGACAATCGTCGGAATTGTCGCCGACACGAGCGAGCGAAAACCCGGCGACCGGGACACGGGACGGCTTTATCTTCCTTATCTACAGACTCCATCACGGATGATGCGGATTGTCTTGCGCACAAGTGGGCCGCCGGAATTGCTTGCCAGCGCCGCAAGACAAGCTGTCCAATCGATCGACCCGAATCAACCGGTGACGGAAGTTCAATCCATGGAGCAACTCGTTTCCGCATCGGTCTCAAGCGAGTCACTCAATGCGATTTTGCTGACTTTTTTTGCGGCGCTGGCTCTGATCCTGGCGGGAATTGGAATTTATGGGGTTATGTCCTACGGCGTGGAGCAACGCAGGCACGAGATAGGAATTCGATTAGCGCTGGGAGCGCAGCCCCGGGACGTTGTGCACCTGATCGTTCGCCAAGGCGTGCGATTGGCTCTCATCGGCATCGTGATCGGCTTCGTGGCGGCGTTTGGCATGATTCGCGGGCTTTCCGGAGCCATGTTCGGCATCAAGTCTATCGATCTGGCATCGTCGATCGTCGCGGTGGTGTTGCTGTTCTTGGTGGCGTTCTTCGCGTGTTACATACCAGCGCGACGTGCGACGCGGGTCGATCCTGTGCAGGCCCTGCGCTACGAGTGAGAGCGGTATCTCCCCGCTGGCAACTCAATGCTGTTCATTTCGGGCACGGCTATGTCCGGAATCGGACACTCCTCCCGAATGCGCAATCGTGGCCGCATGTGGTAAGCTCCTCAAAATATAATGGCTTACGCCCAGCGCTGGACTAGGCTAGGCACGTGCCTCAAGTTCCCAGGGGAGGCTTGGTATGGAGACTCTGTGGCAGGACATTAAGTTCGGTTTCCGTACGCTTGCGAAAAGCCCCGGCTTCACTGCGCTTGTCATCCTGACGCTGGCACTCGGCATCGGCGCGAACACCGCTATGTTCAGCGTCGTCTACGGCGTCCTGCTGAGGCCGCTGCCTTACCCCCAAGCAGACAGAATCGTCCAGCTTTCCTTGAGCTATAAAGGCCAGCTTGATTATTCGGGGTTCGACGCCCGAGAGTTCGATTTCTGGAAAACACACGACCAGCCATTCCAGTACCTTGCAGCAACCACGAGCGTGGGCTTCAATCTTTCCAGTGGAAACCAGCCTCTACGCGTGCGTGCGCTTAGAGTTTCCGCGGATTATTTTCGGGTGTTGGGAGTGCAGCCGGTGTTGGGCCGCGAATTCTCTCATGACGAAGACAGCATCAGCGGACCGAACGTCGTCATCCTGACAAACGGCTTATGGCAGTCGCAATTTGGCGGAGATCCCACCGTCATCGGCAAGACCATTTCGCTCGATGGAACGCCCTATTCTGTCGTTGGGATTATGCCTGCAGGGTTCCAAAGCATTCCGCCAGTCGACGTTTGGACAACGATTGGCCAAGTCGCCCACTCCATTGGAAGCGGAATCAACTACACGGTGATTGGCCGCCTGAAAACCGGAATCTCAGATAAGCAGGCAGACAGCTACCTAAGCACCGCGAAAGATTCTTTCTTCAACGAATTCCGCCGCGGCTATTCCAAGTATCGCCAAAGCATAGCGTTCCATGCAGAGCCTCTTCGCTCCATGGTGTCTTTCAACTACCGCACGCCGTTGCTGGTGCTGTTTGGAGCAATCGGATTCGTCCTTCTGATCGCATGCGTCAACGTGGCGAACTTGCTGATGTCTCGCGCGGCTGCGCGCGGCAAAGAGATTGCGATACGCACAGCGCTGGGAGCGGGCCGCGGGCGGTTGTTCCAGCAACTACTCACGGAAAGCCTGCTGCTTGCCGTTCTCGGAGGGGCATTAGGATTGCTCTTTGCGTACTGGGGACTCGACCTGCTCCTCGCCCTGGCACCTACGGATCTGCCTCGCGCACATGCTATTTTTCTGGACGGCTGGGCGCTGGGTTTCACCTTGCTCGCTTCGCTGCTGACCGGTATTTTTTTCGGTCTCGCTCCTGCTCTTCAATCTTCCAAGGCGGACCTGAACAATTCGCTGAAAGAAAACGTTGGCCGCGCAACATCAGGCACAGGCCGCCGCCGGCTCCGCAGCGCGCTGGCTGTCTCCGAAATTGCACTTTCTCTTGTCCTGTTAACCGGAGCGGCGCTGCTCATCGAGACCTTCACGAATCTTCTGCACACGAATCCGGGCTTCGACCCGCGCCCGATTCTGACTCTGCAGACTTGGACGACGGGCGAAAAGTTCCCCTCTTCCGCATCGGCCTCCAACGCATTCCAAAAGATTTTGGATTCG
>DASRQP010000297.1:0-5262 GCA_035696585.1 Candidatus Acidiferrales bacterium
CTCCCCATAAAAGTCTGCGCGTGGACTGCCTGCTTCCGCTCCGAGGCGGGCGCGGCGGGAAAAGACACGCGCGGCATCAAGCGCCAGCACCAATTCCAAAAAGTCGAGATGTTCAAATTCACGCGGCCCGAGGAAAGTTACGACGAACTCGAAAAAATGGTGCGCGACGCGGAGGTATTATTGCAGCAGCTCGGCCTGCACTATCGCGTGATGCAACTTTGCACCGGCGACATGGGATTCGCTTCCTCGAAAACGTACGACATCGAAGTCTGGGTGCCCTCATCAAAAGAATTCATGGAGATTTCCAGCTGCTCGAATTGTGAAGCCTTTCAGGCCCGCCGCGCCGGCATTCGCTACAAGCCAAAAGGTGGCGCCAAAAATCCAAAGTCCGAATTCGTGCACACGCTGAACGGCTCAGGCCTGCCCACCGGACGCACTTGGATCGCCGTCGTCGAAAATTTTCAGCAAGCCGACGGCTCCATCGTGATTCCCGAAGTCCTGCGCCGCTACATGGGCGAGGATCATATTCCCGCGCACAGTTGAATTTCAAAATCGCAAAATGAAAAAAGGCGCGGCCTCTCTCGAATTGAAAAGGAAAATCAATTCGATGAGCGCCGCGCCTTGAAAAAAGAAACTGCGAAATCTACATTCCTGAGGCTTTGATGCTGTCCACCTTGATCGAGCCGTCTTTGCCCACTTCGCCCGTCAGCGTAACTTCGCTGCCGATCGCTGCGTCCGTCACGGCGTCCTGGTTGGAAATCGGATAGACTTTCTGCGTCTTGGTGTTCACGAACACATACTTGTCGCCTTTCTGAATGCACTGCTTCGTGCAATCAGCCTTTGCAGCGCTTGCGTCTTTCGCTCCGCACATGCTGTTGCTGATCCAGCCCGTCCACGTATGCGCCTTCGCATTCGCGGTCGATGCCAGACCAAAAGTAAACAGCATCACGGCGGCAAGTCCGAGAACGTTCGACAGCTTCTTCATGTGATCCTCCCTGTGAATTGTGGGGTTATTGCTGGGCTTCCGCCGGCTTTCATCCCCGCCAACGGTGCTCCCCGTGTCGCTAGGAGTACGCGGGACCAGTGGGTTTGGATGCCGGAGAATGGGTTTAAGGTCATCGCTATTCTAACCTAACGCGCTCACTAAAGGGTACCAACGAGCACCTTCGGGCCCGTCGGCGCGGACTTGCCGCCCTTTGGTTCCACGGTTACGCAGAACCATTTGCAATCCATCCCTGTCGGGACTTTCGCCAGCATTTGGCCGTTGTGCGCCGCTGCGGGCATGAAGACTCCTGCGCTCACTGGGTTTCCGGTCATCGGGACGGCCCACATCTGATACACCTTGTTGGGCGGCGGTTCAGGCAGGTCGGCGCTGTAGCACATCATTCCCATGCGCGGATTGTATTTCACGGAACCCCACGCTTTCGGCATCGCGGGTGTGGCGTCGAGTTTCACGGTCACGGTGTCCTGCGCCGCCAGCACATTAACCAGCGCTTGCGCGTGCTGTGTTTGCGCCTGATAAGTTCGGGTGACTTGCTGAATCTGCTCCAACTGCCGGTCCAGGCGGCGATCACTGATCCACAGAAAAATCGTGGCGAGAGCAAGCGCCACAGCCGCCGGCGCCCAAATCGTGTTCCACCAAGGCGCGGACGGCCGCGTTTCGCGGATCCGTACCGGCGCAATGGCTGAAGATTCTCCGGCGCGCACTTTTTCCAGCAGCCGCTGTTTTGCAGCCGCTGAAGGGCTTTGCGGTGGCGCAGCAAGAGCAAGCAGCGCGATGCGGCCGCGCGCTTCCGCGAGTTTTTGCCCGCATTCGGCGCACGAATCAATGTGCGCCTGGATCGGCGCCCGCTCTTCGCCGGGAAATACGCCGAGCGCGAAAAGCTCGAATTCTTCTGCGCGAATTGGATGACCGTTGGTCACGCGAGTGCCTGTTTCAAAATTTCCACCGCGGAACGAATCCGCGTTTTCACCGTGCCGAGCGGCGTTGCAAGATGCTCGGCAATTTCGCTGTGCGTCATACCTTCAAAGTAGGCCAGCTCGATGGCTTCGCGCTGGCCGTCCGGCATTCCGCTGAGAATTGCCTTAACACGCCCAAGCAATTGATTTTGCGCCGCGGTCGTTTCCAGATTGCACGGCAGCACGACGCTGTTCTCGGTAAGTTCTTCGTCGTCGCGGCTGCTCCGGCGGCGCAAACGCGAAATGGACCGGTTGCGGGCGGCAACCAAAAGCCATCCGGGCAGAGAACCGCGCGCGGGATCGAATTTTTCCGCCGTGCGCCACACCTGGTAGAAGAGATCTTGCAAGACTTCCTCGGCTGCGCCGGAATCGCGAAGTATGCGCGTGGCCTCCGCAAACACCAAACCGCTGTATCGGTCGTAGAGAGCAGCGAGCGCTGATTCGTCCTTTTGGACGACTCGCTCGAGCAGCGACCAATCCGAATCGTTTTGCTGTTCAGCGCGTTGCGCTCGAATCACTTTCCCTCAGCCGCTCTTATTGGAATTACGCCGTTCGTGGTGCAACCGGATGTTATTAACAATGGGCCGTTTTTAACAAGTTCCAGGAGCCAAGTTCCGGGAGCAATATGACGCGCAACAGGGTAGCTTCCGGCGGCGCAGCGGTCAAATTGAGTTTGGGCGATCAAGCCGTATGGAGGCTCAAGCCGCCTGTTTTTGCCGTAAGTTCTGTATAACTGGCGTATTTCTAGTAACTTACGTAATCGCTATCGCGCTAAACCCTTTGGATTCTGCAACTTTAGTACCTGCGCACAATTTGACGATTTCGCCTGCTTTCAATTGACTGCCCAGGGCGGGTTGAATAAACTTCCAGCCGGAACCTACTTACAATAAGTGCCATAGGGTTCACGCCGCGAACGCAACGGCGGTGGACAGATTACGGCAGGCATCGTGAAGTTTCTGGGACGGATTTTTCGCTACCTCATTTGGTTCATCGTCACCGTGGGAATCGCGTGGGTGATGAAGAAAGCCGTTGATAGGGCGTCGCGCAGACACTCTTACGGCGGCCATGAACCTGCGCGCGTTCCGCCGCAGGCGGCAGCGAAGGAACTTTTCCGCGATCCGGTTTGCGGCACGTATGTGGCGGAAGATATTTCTTATCTTTACGAACATCTTTACGAGCAAGGTAAACAGACGTTGCATTTCTGTTCGCGCGATTGCATGGAACATTATCAACGCGATCTTCAACATGCTGACGGTCGCGCGAACCGGCTCGCAGCCGGAGCATAACAGCAGCCCAGGAGGAACGACCGAATGGCCCTAAGCGCCAAAGCGGTTCCCCAAACGATTCCGCGGATTGCGCCGCGCGAAGATCTGAACATTTTCCGCATTTCGCAAATTCAGTTTGATATCGCGGCGGAGCATTTGAAGCTCGACGCGGGCTTGCGGCAGGTCTTGCGCACGCCGAAACGCGTGATGGAAGTCTCCGTGCCGACGAAGATGGACAACGGGCAGGTGAAAGTTTTCAGCGGCTACCGTGTCCAGCACAACATCGCGCGTGGTCCGGCGAAAGGCGGCGTTCGTTATCATCCCGGCGTAACGCTCGACGAAGTAAAAGCGCTGGCTATGTGGATGACGTGGAAAACCGCGGCGGTGAATATTCCGTTTGGCGGCGCCAAGGGCGGAATCATTTGCGACCCGAAGCGCATGAGCAAATCGGAATTGGAGCGCATGACACGGCGCTACACCTCGGAAATTCTGCCGATCATCGGGCCCGCGCGCGACATTCCCGCGCCGGACGTTTACACGGACTCGCAGACGATGGCGTGGATGATGGACACGTACTCGATGGTGGTGGGATATTCGTCGCTGGGTTCGGTGACGGGCAAGCCGGTATCGCTGGGCGGCTCGGAAGGACGCAACGAGGCGACCGCGCGCGGATGTTTATTCGTGACCGAAGAAGCGTGCAAAGTTAAAAAAATGAACTTCCGCGGCGCGACCGTGGCCATTCAGGGATTTGGAAATGCCGGTTCGATTGCGGCGCGCCTGTTCACGGAGAAAAAAGCGAAAGTAATCGCCATCAGCGATTCGCGCGGCGGCGTTTACAATACGCGCGGGATCGATCCGTATAAAGCCGTGCGTTACAAAGAACGCTCGGGCACCGTGGTGGGAATGCCGGGGACTTCGCGCATCTCGAATGACGATTTGCTGACCATGAAGTGTGACATTTTGATTCCCGCGGCGCTCGAAAACGTGATTACGCTGAACAACGCCGATCAAATCAAGGCGAAAATAATCGCCGAGGCGGCCAACGGTCCCACCACTCCCCATGCGGATGAGGCGCTCGCGAAACGCGGCGTCATGGTGCTGCCGGATATTCTGGCGAATTCAGGCGGCGTCACCACCAGCTACTTCGAATGGGTGCAGGACCTCCAGAACTTCTTCTGGACGGAAGCGGAAGTGAACGCCAAGCTCGAAACAGTGATGAAGCGTGCGTTCCACGAAGTACACGACAATGCGCGCAAGCATCACGTCCACATGCGCACGGCCGCGTACATTTTGGCCGTCGGCCGCGTCGCGGACGCGACTGTTGTGCGGGGATTGTTCCCGTAAACTTCGCTTACCGTCGGCTAGAGCCATTATTTCCTTCACATTCTTGGAATAAATTGCTTCACAAAACCAGTGCGGGCAAGACTGCCCGCGCGGGATGATATAATTCTGAGCATTCTGATGGAACGGACGTCGACACGAACGGCGGCGGCAACAGTGGAAGGCGCGCGGCGCATTTCGCCTGAGGTGCGTGCAAATTACGAGAGCGTGATTGGGCTCGAAGTGCACGTGCAACTTGCGACCGCGACGAAGGCATTCTGCGCGTGCTCGACGCGATTTGGCGATCCGGCAAATGCAAACACTTGCCCGGTGTGCCTCGGATTGCCTGGGGCGTTGCCAGTGCTGAATAAACGCGCGCTGGAATTGGCGACGCGCGCGGCTCTGGCTTTGCATTGCGCGGTGCGGGAGCGCTCGCGGTTTGCGCGGAAGAATTATTTTTATCCCGATTTGGCGAAAGGTTACCAGATTTCGCAGTACGAGCTGCCTCTGGCGACCGGCGGAAGGCTCGAAATCGAGTTGGGCGCGTCGAAAAAGCGCATCGGCATCACGCGCGTGCACATGGAAGAAGATGCCGCGAAGAATCTCCACGAAGGATTCGCCGACGCGGATCGCTACAGTCACATCGATTTCAATCGCGCCGGCGTGCCGTTGATCGAAATCGTCGGCGAGCCAGATTTGCGCGCGCCGGAAGAAGCGT
>DASRQP010000298.1:0-3495 GCA_035696585.1 Candidatus Acidiferrales bacterium
TGGAGCCCCGGGTCAACTGAGAGATTGAACGCGGCTGACCCCCGCAGAGCTGGGCGACGAGCGACAGCCGCGTCTCGTCACCCAGCGCTGCAAATACGGGCGCGTGAGCGCGGCGTTTGAGGGCAATGCGGCTACGGGTTCTGCGCGACATAGCTCTCAATGTTTTTCATCTGCTGATCCCAACCGCCATCGTTTCTGCGGAACGCTTCAAGACGGCGGTCGTCGGGAAGGTTGTCGAAGCCGGACTCGGTGAGCACCAGTAACGTGCCGCTGGGAATTTTCTCCAGCCTGAATTCGACGAGCGTGGTCGGTTCGCCTGAGTAGTCCTGCGGATAATCTGCTTTGTCGAACGACTTGGGATGCGGCCAGGTGAAGGAAAAAAGCCGCTCGTGCTCCATTTTCTGCACGACGGCCTCCCATTTGACGTGCTCGTAGCCAGGGTAGGTCATGTGGCCGCGCGAGACCTGGCCCTGCACGAATGGGCCGTCGATTTTCACGCGAAACCATTCGCCGAATTCACGGTAGTCCGTCAGTGCGCGCCAGACGCGAGAGACCGGCGCTTTCAGTTCGATACGCTTCTCGATTCGATGGGCCATTGTTAAGCAACCTCCAGCATCAGGCAACGTTCAGCGTTAAGCAACCTTCAGGTTGCATATTAGAGCGTGCGGATGGGAAAGGCAACCTTTTTGTTGCGTTTTCGCCGCGCATCACCATAACCGCCAAACGGATGGCGCGCTGCCGAAAAATCCAAGATAGAATTCCTTATGGCGCAGATTACGTGTCCGAAGTGCGGAGCGGGGGCGGATGTGGCTGTGGGCACGCCGTATTGCGCGAAGTGCGGATGGAATCGCGAAGCGGCGGTGCGGAAGCTGACGCGCATCACGTGGCTTTTGCCGGCGCTGATTGCTGTTTTCGACCTGACTGGAATCGTCGGACTGGGGTTCGTGAAGCACAACTGGTCCGGGGCAATATTGATCGCGACACTGCCAACTCTGTTGCTGGGATTTGTGTACGCGGGCGCAAAGCAAGGGCTGACGAAATTGAAGATGCCGCAAGGAACGGCATCCAGCCGCAGCGACGCCGCGTCTTTCGCAAAGACCGCCGACGCGAGCGTTAATCAGGAGAAATCGCAGCAATACGATTTTTTGGTTTCGTTGCCGCCGCCACGGCCGGTGCGGCTGGGGCCTCGCGGAAAAATCATGCTGACGGTGGTGCTGCTGGTTGTGTTCTTCCTGGATGCGTTCCTGATTTGGAGTTTGTATGGAGTGTGGTACGGCACGCGTTCGTTCGGCGATTTTCACGGGCCGCAGATTTTTCTGGCGTGTCTGACGGCGCTGATTCCGTGCGTTCCGTTTTTTGTGCGGCGCGGAATCGTTCGCCACCAGAATCTGATGGTCAGTGGAGCAGTAGCGATGGCGCGCGTGACCGGCCAGCGAACCTTGAAGAACAATTCGGTCATTACCTACGAATTCGAGGATGCCAACGGGAAAACCGTTTCAGAGTCGGGGCCGGATCTGACGCGCTCGCTCTACGAGGGAATGAGCGTGCCGGTTTTTTACGATGTGCAGAATCCCAAGCGGCAGGTGGCCGCCTGCGCGTCGTTTTTTGAAATTGTGAATCCGAGCAACGAGTAGAGAGTGCGAAACAGCAGATTCCTCGTCGCGTGGCTCCTCGGAATGACAACTAATCTACCGTTTTGAAGTGCTCGCGGAATCAGAATTCGTTGGCGGAGCCTTCGAGGAAGGCGCGGATCAGGAGGCCAGCACTGGATGTACCTGGCGTTCTATTTCAGAGACCTTGCCGGAGCGCCGGGAGACTTCAAGATCGTAAAAATTCTGCAAATTAAGCCAGAATTCAGGATTCGTATTGAAGTATCGCGCTAGCCGCAGAGCAGTCTCCGCCGTGATCCGGCGGCGCTCGTGTACAATCTCGCCGATGCGAGTGGCGGGGACATGCAGTTCCAGGGCGAGCTTGTTGACTGTCAGGCCCAAAGGCTTCATAAAATCCTCGCGGAGAATTTCGCCGGGATGAACGGGCGGCATTAGCTCTTCGGGCTTGCTCATCTCTTAGTGTTCCTCCTCGCGTTAGTGATAGTCGACGATTTCCACGTCATGGCAATGACCGCCGCGCCAAACGAAGCAGATCCGCCATTGGTCATTAATTCGAATCGAGTGCTGTCCCTTCCGGCCGCCTCGCAGCGACTCCAAGTGATTCCCCGGTGGGGAGGCCAGGTTGTTGAGATCAGTCGCTGCATGAAGCTGGAGCAATTTCCGCAAGGCGATCCGTTCGATAGCACGAAAACGCCGGCTGTGCTGGTAGTGAAAAAGGTCCTTGGTTTCCGTCGAGCCAAAACTCCGGATCACACGCCGATGATACTACGCCATGCGTTATACGTCAAGCGGTCTTGCGTTGGTTCGGGCGAGTCCAACCGGACGTCAGAATTCGTTGGCGGAGCCTTCTAGGAAGGCGCGGAGTTTGCGCGAACGCGAAGGATGGCGCAGCTTGCGCAGGGCTTTGGCTTCGATCTGGCGAATGCGCTCGCGGGTGACGGCGAAAGACTGGCCGACTTCTTCGAGGGTGTGCTCGCTGCCATCATCGAGGCCGAAACGCATCTTGATTACTTTTTCCTCGCGCGGAGTGAGCGTTTTCAAGACGGAAGAAGTCTGCTCTTTCAAGCTGAGGTTAATCACTGCGTCGGAAGGCGAGACGACGGCCTTGTCCTCGATGAAGTCGCCAAGATGCGAATCTTCTTCCTCGCCGATGGGCGTTTCGAGGGAGATGGGTTCCTGCGCGATTTTCAAAATCTTGCGCACCTTGGAAACGGGAATGTCCATGCGCTTGGCGATTTCTTCCGACGTGGGTTCGCGGCCGAGTTCCTGAACAAGCTGGCGGCTGGTGCGCACGAGCTTGTTGATGGTCTCGATCATGTGCACGGGAATGCGGATGGTGCGCGCCTGGTCGGCGATGGCGCGCGTGATGGCCTGGCGAATCCACCACGTAGCATATGTGGAGAACTTATAGCCGCGGCGCCATTCGAATTTGTCGACGGCTTTCATCAAGCCGATGTTGCCCTCCTGAATCAAGTCGAGAAACTGCAAACCGCGGTTCGTGTATTTCTTGGCGATGGAGACAACGAGGCGGAGGTTGGCTTCGATCAATTCTTTTTTGGCCTGCTCGGCCTCGATTTCGCCGCGAACGATGATTTGCAGCGTGCGCTTGAGCTCGGCGGGGCTGACTTCGGCGGAGATTTCGATCTCGCGAAGCTCGGTGCGGCGGTCTCTCAGGTCGCGGCGCGCCTCGGCGAGAACGTCGCCCTTGGAAGCGTCCACGCGGCGCTCGAGCTTGGTTATTTCGCGTTCGAGAGCGTGAACGCGCTCGACGGTCTGGCGAATCTTGTCGATCAGGCGCTTGCGTTCAAAGAGATTGAATTCGATTTCGCGAACGCGATTGGACATCTCGATGCGCGTGCGCGCGACGGCATACTTGGCATGAAGG
>DASRQP010000299.1:0-3641 GCA_035696585.1 Candidatus Acidiferrales bacterium
ACGCCCGTCAGCGGCGGCGGTCTCCTCAGCGGTACTTCCATCGCCGCGAAATCCATGCGCCCGCAAATTCGCGTGATTGGCGCTGAACCGAAAAATGCCGACGACGCTTACCGCTCCTTCGCCTCCGGCAAAATCGAGCCCGCCGCAAAAACCGAAACCATTGCCGACGGCCTTCGCGCCACTCTCTGCCCTCTCACATTTTCGATTCTCCGTGAACATGTCGACGAAATCGCTCTCGTCACTGAGGAAGAAATTCTCGCCGCCATGCGCACTCTCTGGGAACGTCTCAAACTCATTGTCGAGCCTTCCGGAGCCGTCTCCGCGGCCATCGCCATCCACAAAAAGTTCTCCGTCGAAGGAAAACGTATCGGCGTCATCCTCTCCGGCGGAAATCTGGACCTCGACCAAATTCCATTCGTTCGCGCTTCACAATAGAATTTTCCTACGACAGCATGCTGCAACTTGCTTGCGCGGTTAGCAAAGAAAATTTGTCGCCCGCTCTGAGCTAAGGTGCGAACCGGAGGGCCGGCCTTCTCCGCTTGGGTAGGTTTTCTGCGAGGCGAGGGAACTGTGTTTGCTGTGGCCAGGAAAATGACCAGGAAAAATCTAAATCGCCGACGCTTTATTCTTCCAGCGCCTTCCAATCGGTCGGCGGAAACGAGATATGCCAAAATCCCGGCGCTGCTGTGTCGAATTCCACCGGGACCAGAAATCCCCCGTGACTCACGCTCGGCGTCCGAGTCACCCGGCAGCCGATGCGTTGCCGCGAACCTTTGTGCTCGAGGACGAACCGCGCATTCATTGGGAAACTTTCAGGACAGGTCAGCAACGCGCCATTGTCATTCACGTCCGCAGTATGCGCTTCGACTGTTTCCGGTTTTTCTGGAATACTCACGTGCAGTTTCACAGAGACGCGAAGCCTCACGCGCTGGCTGCGTCTCCGTTCGTCGTGCGGCGCGACTTGCGCTCCCTCGCCCTTTGCCGGATCCTCGCGACTCATCGTCGCAAACCTCCGGTAGAGTGTGACTCGCCGGCCAGGGGGAACTTCGTGCCTGAAAATCCGCGGAGTGCCTCTATAGCTCTAAGCCCCAGAAATCCATTCTCGGCTGAACCAGCTCCACTCCAAGCTCCCAGCCATCCACTCGCTTGTTTCCCGTGTAAACCACCACGGCGCCAATTTTGCGCTGGTTTGCCAGGTTCGTAACAATCAGACGCTGGTCCAGCTTCATGGCGCTCGGAGCCACCAGCAAACAACCATAGAAATTCACTACGCGCGTGTGCGCGGTTTCCTGATGCGGTGCCTTCGCCTTGCTCTCTACCCATTCAATAGCCAACGGGACGCGCGAATTCATCCGCGGTCCCCGCCGCTTAGCTCGCATTTTTGATTCCAGTGACGGTTCTTGACGAAATGGCAACCTGTTGGGCACCGGGCAGAATCCTCGGATACTTCTAACCGCTTACATATCAATGTACTAAGCGAGAAATAGAACGGATTATTGATCCAATGAGGGAATACTAGTACCTGTGGGTGACCCAGTCAATAGTACTCGAATCCAGCGGCATTCACTGCAATCAGTCCCGTTTCGGGAATCCGCTCAGTTCTCCGCGATGCGTTTCGAGTGCGGTGCCAGTAGCGGCTCGTTCAATCTCACTCCCTGCTCCCCAACGGCCTTCCGCGCTCCCTTGCCAAGCCAGGTCTGGAACGAATCCATGTAGGTATAGAAAACAGGCGTCAAATACAGCGTCACCACCTGCGCGAAAATCAGCCCGCCAACCACCGATACGCCCAGCGGCCGTCGCGAGTCTGCTCCCGCTCCAAATCCGATCGCGATTGGCAAAGTGCCCATAATTGCCGCCATTGTTGTCATCATAATCGGCCGGAATCGTATCAGACAACCTTGCACCGCCGCTTCCGCTGGCGTCGTATGTCCCGCGCGCTCCAATTCAATCGCAAAGTCGACCATCATGATCGCGTTTTTCTTCACAATTCCGATCAGCATGATGATCCCAACGAAGCCAAAAAGATCCATCTGCATGTGGAAAAGCATCAGCGTCCCCAGCGCTCCAAACGCCGCCGCTGGCAATCCGGACAAAATCGTAATCGGATGGATAAAGCTTTCATACAAAATCCCCAGCACGATATAAATCACAAGAATCGCCATCACCAGCAGCATACCCAATCCTGTCAGAGACTGCTGAAAGGCCTGCGCCGTTCCCTGGAAACTTGTGTTGATCGTCAGCGGTAATGTCTTCGACGCCAAATTCTGAATTTCATCCACTCCCTGTCCCAGCGAAACGCCCGGCAGCAAATCGAACGAAATCGTCACCGACGGAAGCTGTCCCATATGATTTACCGTCAATGGACCCAGGCTTGTCGTCAGACTCGCCACCGAGTTGAGCGGTACAAGCTGTCCGGTCGACGAACGCACGTACAGGTACGACAGCATCTGCGGATCGAGCTGGTATTGCGGCTCGAGCTCCATGATCACCCAGTACTCGTTGTTCGGCGCATAGATCGTCGAGATTTGCCGCTGCCCATACGCCGTGAATAACGCGTTTTCGATTTGCTGTGGTGAAACGCCCACCACCTGCGCTTTGTCCCGGTCAATCTTCACGTTGACTTGCGGGCTCTTGATTTGCAGGTCCGTCGTCACGTTCTGCAATCCCGGCAACTGCTTCATCTTGTCGCTCAAAATTTGCGCGTACTTGTAGAGCTGGTCCGTTTCCGGGCTCACTAGCGTGTATTGATACTGGCTCTTCGTCTGTTGCCCTCCGATTCGAATCGGCGGCGGATTTTGCAGAAATACTCGCAGCCCGGGGATCGTGTTGAGCTTAGGCTGCATTTCCAGCATTACGTCCGGAATCGTCATGTGATGCTGAAATAAAGGCCGGACCGCGTGCAACAGCGAACCAATCACGGCAACGTGTCCTACTTCCGCGTCCCAATCGTTGTAGGTCGCGCTGGTTGCCAGTGGACGCTCGGAAGGATCCTTCAGGTGATCGTAAAACCGCCCTATGTTGAGCCCTTGCCCGCCTTCGCTTATGCTCGAGAAGAATTGCATGGTGTTGGGGTCGGCCCAAACGATCTTATTCAGGACCTCCTGGTGCGCCTTCATCGCGTCAAACGAAATTCCTTGATTGGCTTCCGCGAAACCAATTACTTCCGACTGATCCTCTTCGGGCAAGAATCCTTTGGGAATCACCCAGAATTCCCAGGCCGTGCCCGCTAGTAACAGCACGCCAATCACCATCACCGTCACACGATGCCGCATCGACCAACGCAGCGTCACTTCGTACGAACGCAGCATCCCTGTGAACATCCGTTCCAGTGCGTTGTACATTCGCCCGTGCTTTTCGCCGATATGCGGCTTGAGGAACCGGCTGCACAACATGGGCGTCAGCGTCAACGACACAAGCCCGGAAACCAGAATCGCCGAAATAATCACCACTGCGAATTCGTGCAGCAACCGTCCCAAAATCCCGCCCATAAAGAAAACTGGCAGAAAAACCGCGGCCAGCGAGCATGTCATCGACACAATCGTGAATCCAATTTCGCGCGAGCCGCTCAGCGACGCTTCCAGCACCCCTTCGCCATGCTCCATGTGGCGCACGATGTTTTCCAGCATCACGATCGCATCATC
>DASRQP010000300.1:0-1727 GCA_035696585.1 Candidatus Acidiferrales bacterium
TGTGCCGCTTCGCCCGACGACCTTGCCGCCGCGCTGTCGCGCATGCCGTTTGCGCCTCAGGTTCTGTCGCTTCAGCCGCAAACGCTCGCTGGAGTTTGGGACGACATTCGCAAAATCGGCGAGGCCACTCGGCGCCTTCTCGAGGCAGATCGTCTCGCGACAAATCTTGCCAGGCGCGTCGCGCAAATCGAAGCCGCCGTCGAGGCCGCAGCCAAAGCCGCGCCCGCGGCTTCGCGTCCGCGCGTCGCTTGTCTCGAATGGCTCGACCCGTTTTACGTCGGCGGGCACTGGGTTCCAGAGATGGTCACGTGCGCGGGCGGCGTCGACCTCTTCGGCCGCGCAGGCGTGCCATCTTTCCGTGTGACTCCCGAACACGTCGTCAAAGCGCGTCCTGAAGTCATCGTCATCATGCAATGCGGCTACGACGTGGCGCGCAATCGCGACGATTACCGTCGCGCGAAATTTCCAAGTGGATGGGCTGATCTTCCCGCCATCCGCTCTGGTCGCGTCTTCGCCGTCGACGCGAACAGCTATTTTTCCCGCTCAGGCCCGCGCCTGGCCGACGGCGTAGCCATCCTCGCGCACCTCTTCCACCCGAAATGCGCCATTCCCAGCATTCCCGCCGAAGCTTTCCGTCCCATTGAAATTAGTTAAATTGCACTGCGAATTATCCCGGAGAAAATCTCTTGCGCCAGTGGGCGTAAAGCGGAAGTCCTATCAGCATCACTCCGAGTCCAATCGCCGAACGCAGTGGTTTTTGCACCAGCACATCCACCGTCAACGCCAGCGCGCCGAGTATGAAAATTACCGGCACCACCGGATAACCCCATGTGCGATACGGCCGCGGCATGTTCGGTTCCTTGCTCCGCAGCACCATCAGCCCGGCAGTCTGCGCGCCATAAAAAATCCATACCAGAAAAACGTAGAGCAGGGAGAGGCTTTCGAACGTGCCCGTGAGCGCCAGCACCGAGGCCAAGATCCCTTGGAAGATCAGCGCATTCGCCGGAGTGCGGAATCGCGGATGCACGCCACGAACCACGCGAAAGAACAGTCCATCGCGCGCCATCGCGTAATCCACCCGCGCATTCGTCAGAATGGAAGAATTCAGTGTCCCGAGCGCGCAGATCATCATCACAATCGTCATCCACGTCGCCGCGTTGGCTCCGGTTGCGCGCGCGATCACATCAGAGGCGATATGCGCCGACGTCGCCACCGTCGCAAACGGCAGCACGTAAAAGCAGGCGGCGCTCATCGCCGTGTAAATCCCGCAGACCACGAGAACGCCGACAATCAGTGCGAGCGGAATGTTTCGTCCGGGGCTTTTTATTTCGGAGCCGACAAACGTCAGGTTAATCCATCCGTCATAAGCCCAAAGCCCGCTCGCCGTAGCGGTCAGCAGCGCGGCCGCGATTCCGAGTTGGCCCATCGAAGCGCCGGCAGAATGAAAATTCGCGATGCTCCCCTTGCCCAAAAAGAATCCGATGAAAATTACCGCGATCACGGCCGCGATCTTGATCACCGTCAGCACCACCTGCACACGCCCGCCCAGCCGTACGCCGAAGTAATTGACCAGCGTCACCAGCGCGATAGCCGCTACAGCCAGCGGCTGCGCCCACGTGAAAGTGAAATGAATGGGCGCGTGCAAAAAGGGAAGAGAAAACTGAAGCACCCAGAGCGGCGTCGCGATCACGGGAAACAGAAAACTCGCGAACACCAGCAAGCCGGCA
>DASRQP010000301.1:0-3076 GCA_035696585.1 Candidatus Acidiferrales bacterium
AATGATAATGGCGAAAACGAAAGGCTTAGCGAGACCCATGAAGAGGTCACCAAAGGCCAAGGCGTTGACGGCGCGATTCCAGAATTCGGCGGCGCTTAGGCCTAGTGTGAAATGGGCCACGATATAGCCTCCGATCAGGCCGATCAGGTCAGCCACGGCTGTGAGCAACGGCAAAACGAGCACCGTGGCGATCAGCCGCGGGACGACGAGCTTCCGCACAGGGTCCGTGCCCAGCGCGCGCATTGCGTCCACCTGTTCCGTGACCACCATCGATCCCAACTCCGAAGCGATACCAGAACCATTTCGTCCCGTCACCAGCAGTCCCGCAATCGTCGGCCCGAGTTCGCGCACCAGGGCGATCGCCACCGTGTCTCCAGTCAGCACCGTTTCCCCAAACCGCTGGAATTGCTGCGCTGTGTTCAAAACCATCACGCCGCCAATAAAAAATCCGGTGAGGAGAATGATCGGAAGCGAGCCGATGCCAATCGCTTCCATCTGCTCCAGGACATCTTCCGGGTAGTGAGGCGCCGTGAAGATTTTTGAGACGGCGTCGCCGACCAGTTGAGAATAGCTCTGAAGCGAAAAGAGCTTGCGTTTGAGTGTGTCGCTCAACGCAGCGGCTGGCGAAGGAGTGGCGGATTCAGGCGTCTTGGGAGTGAGCGTCGCCATCGTGCAAATTAGAGCTTCGACAGCGTAACGTTGAGTATGGAGGACGTCAAGGCATCTCGGAGTGAATTCCCAGACGCATGATTGCTTTACGAGCGCTGGAGCGTCCGGTAGAATCGTGCGTCTTTCGAGTGGACGCGAACACCCAACGAAATGCTGCGATTCTTCACGGCCGGCGAATCTCACGGGCAAGCGCTGATTGCCTGGATCTCCGGATTGCCCGCGGGCGTTCCGGTCGATCTGGAATTTGTGAATCGCGAGATGCACCGGAGACAGCTCGGATACGGGCGCGGCGGAAGGCAGAAAATCGAAAAGGACCAGGCTGAATTTCTGGCCGGCGTGCGTCACGGAAAGACCATCGGCGCGCCCATTGCGATTCGCATCGAGAACCGCGACTGGAAAAATTGGGAGAAGGCCTTGCCCGTCGAGGATACTGACGGCGCTGCGGGTGGTGGTGAAGATGCGCAGCGTCACCTGACTTCGCCGCGTCCGGGACATGCGGACCTGGCCGGCGCGTTAAAATTCAATTTTCACGACGCGCGATACATTCTGGAGCGGGCTTCCGCGCGCGAAACAGCCGCGCGTACAAGCGCAGGCGCCGTTGCCAAGCTGCTCTTGCGCGAATTTGGCATCAGCGTTTTGAGCCATACAATCGCCGTGGGACCCGTGAAGCTGGAACGCGCGGCGCAGTGGAACGAAATCGAGTCCATTTGCGCGAATTTGGACTCGCCGCTGCGATGCGTGGATGAAGACACGCAAACGCGCATGAAAGCCGAAGTCGATAAAGCATTGCGCGCGGGCGATTCCGTGGGAGGAATTTTCGAAGTTGTAGCCCGCGGTGTTCCGCCGGGGCTCGGAAGTCACGCGCAGTGGGATGAAAAACTCGACGGGCGGCTGGCGCGCGCGGTGATGTCGATACAAGCCGTCAAGGGCGTTGAAATCGGCACGGGAATCGCCAACGCGACTTCGTACGGCTCGGAAGTTCAGGATGAGATTCTGTATGATGGGGAGAAGAAGCGCTTTCAGCGAAGTTCGAATCGCGCGGGTGGGATTGAAGGCGGAATCACGAACGGCGAAAATGTCGTTGTGCGAGGTTATCTGAAACCCATTTCCACGTTGCGGCGCGCGCTCGGCTCCGCGGACTTGAGCAGCAAGGCGAGCATCAAGGCCGCGTACGAACGCTCGGACATTTGCGTGGTGCCCGCGGCAGGAGTGATAGCTGAAGCGATGGTTGGATATGTGCTCGCCGAAGCATTCCTGGAGAAATTCGGAGGAGACTCGCTAGAAGAAACACGCCGGAACTTTCAAGGTTATCAAAAGCAATTAGACGAATTTTAGCGCAGGAGACGACGCCCAAGACGGCGCACAAAAACGAGGCACACATAGCGATGATCCATCCGATAACGAAGTTCCCAGCCGCGGTGCTCGAACAACCTACCAAGACGATCGACAAATTCGACGCGGAATTGGCCAAGCTGACCGACGACATGTTCGAGTCCATGTACGCCGCTCAGGGCGTGGGACTGGCCGCGCCACAGATTGGTCTGAGCTTGCGCATCGCAGTAATCGACGTGACCGTGGGCAAGAATCCGGAAGCGAAGCTTGTGCTCGCAAATCCGGAAATTATCCGGACCGAAGGCGAGCAGCGCGAAGAAGAGGGCTGCCTGTCCGTCCCGGGGTTTCGCGGAAATGTGCTGCGGCCAAAATATGTAACCGTGCGCGCGCAAGACGTGACCGGAAAAGAATACGAAATGCGCGCCGAAGGGCTGCTGGCGCGCGCGTTTTGCCACGAAATCGATCATCTGCACGGAATACTTTTTCTGACGCACTTGAGCATGCTGAAGCGCGACCTCATCAAACGAAAAATCCGCAAGCTGACGAAAACCGGGGAGTGGTAGAAACACCGTGCCGCTTCGAATCGTTTTCTGCGGCACGCCAGCGTTCGGGTTACCTTCCTTGAAGAAACTGCTGACTGCTCCGGAATTTTCCGTGGAGGCGGTGATCACGCAGCCTGACCGTCCACGCGGAAGAGGCCAAAATCCTGCGCATTCACCGATCAAAGATGCCGCGCTCGAAGCTGGGCTGCAAATTTATCAACCCGAGAAAATCAAGTCGCCGGATGCGGCCGAATTTTTGAAACGCATCGCGCCGGACGCCGTCGTTATCATCGCGTACGGACAAATTATTCCGTACGGCTTGCTTGAAATTCCCAAACTTGGCTGGATCAATTTGCATGGTTCGTTGCTGCCTCGATATCGCGGCGCGGCTCCAATCCAGCGCGCGATTCTCAATGGCGACACGCGCACGGGTTTGACGACGATGCTCATTGACGCTGGACTCGATACCGGACCGATTCTCGAGCAACTCGAAATGGAAATCGGAGCGGATGAGACTGCGCCGGAATTAATGG
>DASRQP010000302.1:0-12657 GCA_035696585.1 Candidatus Acidiferrales bacterium
GATCTGCCTCGCGCACATGCTATTTTTCTGGACGGCTGGGCGCTGGGTTTCACCTTGCTCGCTTCGCTGCTGACCGGTATTTTTTTCGGTCTCACTCCTGCTCTTCAATCTTCCAAGGCGGACCTCAACAATTCGCTGAAAGAGAACGTTGGGCGAGCAACATCAGGCAAAGGCCGCCGCCGGCTCCGCAGCACGCTGGCCGTTTCCGAAATCGCGCTTTCCCTCGTCCTGTTGACGGGAGCAGCGCTGCTCATCGAGACATTCGCGAATCTTCTGCACACGAATCCGGGCTTCGATCCGCGCCCGATTCTGACTTTGCAGACTTGGACGACCGGGCAAAAATTCACTCCTTTGCCAGACAACGCCAGCGCCGCCCAGGAAAATGCGCGGGCGGCTGAAATCTTCAAGTTTTACCAAGGAATCTTGGGCAAAGTTCAGGGCATCCCGGGCGTCCAGAGCGCCGCCGTGGTAGGCGAAGGACTGCCGCTCGAAACCGGCGGAAACGCGTTTGTGTGGCTTCCCTCGGAAGGAGAATCGAAGGGTATCTCTGCGGATATTCGGAGTATCACTGTCGATTACTTCCGCACGATGGGAATTCCGTTGTTGCAGGGGAGGCTATTTTCGGGTGCCGACTCGACCGCTGCGGCGAAAGTCGCCATTATTAACCAAGCTTTCGTACGCGAAAAATTTCCGCATCGCAATCCCGTTGGCGAGCACGCTGTTGTAGACGGTACGACCTGCGAAATTGTGGGCGTTGTCGGTGACGTCAAGTCCGCGATGGGAGAGGCCGTTCCATCCACGGCTTTCATTCCTCTCGCGCAGGACTCCGGCGCAATTCAAGGCTTTCAGGCCTGGTTTCCTGTCGCGATCATGGTGCGGACGGCGCAGCCGCCACTGAGCTTGAGCCACGCGGTGGAAACCGCGGTCCATGATGCGGAACCGGATTTGCCGATCGGCCACATTCAATCGATGGAGCAAATTCTCTCCACTTCGCTCGCGTTTCAGCGATTCTTGATGACACTAATGAGCATTTTTGCGGCGTTGGCGTTGATACTCGCCGCTGTGGGGATTTACGGCGTGATGGCATATTCCGTGGGTCAGCGGACGCATGAGATTGGTATTCGCATGGCGCTGGGCGCGCGGCCGCGCGACGTGCTTGTGATGGTGGTGCGCCAGGGAATGCTCTTGACGGTTATGGGCCTAATCGCCGGCCTCGCGGGAGCTTTCGCAACGACGAGACTTCTCTCCGACCAACTTTACGGCGTACAAGCCACAGACCCAATCGTGTTCGCCATTGTGGTCGCCGTGCTCGCGTTCATCGCGTTTCTTGCGTGCTACATTCCCGCGCGGCGCGCCGCAAAGGTGGATCCACTCATCGCTCTGCGTTACGAGTGATCAAGCAAAGTTCCGATCGAGATAGAAAGGCAGACTGAATGACAGTAACCGACAACCATCGTTCCCGCGTGCTTGTGGCTGACGATCAGCCAGACGTGCGCGAAGCGCTTCGTTTATTGCTGAAGGGGGAAGGCTTCGATATTGATGCAGTGGCGTCTCCCGCCGCGTTGTTGACGGTCCTGGAAACGCGCGAATTCGATGCCGTTCTCATGGACCTGAATTACGCTCGCGACACGACCTCCGGCCAGGAAGGACTCGACCTGCTCACGGAAATCCGCATACGCGACGGCAGCGTGCCCGTGATCGTGATGACAGCGTGGGGCACTCTCAATCTGGCAGTCGAGGCCATGCGCCGGGGCGCCAAGGACTTCATCCAGAAGCCGTGGGAAAACGCGCGCTTGCTGGCCGTGCTGCGAACGCAAATCGAGCTTGCGCGCGCTATTCGCAACAGCCTTCGCTTGGAAGCCGAGAACCGCCTGCTGCGAGCCGACGGACGCCCTGTGCTGATTGCGGAATCCACTGTGATGCGTCCCGTGATGGAGCTGATGACGCGTGTGGGCCCATCCGACGCAAACATTCTGATCACTGGCGAGCACGGAACGGGAAAGGAAGTGATTGCGCGGACGTTGCAGGCTCTGTCGTCGCGCTCGGGAAAGCCGTTCGTAACGGTGAACGCCGGGGGCCTCCCCGAAGGTGTTTTCGAGAGCGAGCTTTTCGGCCATGTGAAAGGCGCGTTCACGGATGCCAAAACGGACCGCGTGGGGCGTTTCGAGCTCGCCGATGGCGGGACGCTCTTCTTGGATGAAATTGCCAATGTCCCGATGAATCTCCAGGCCAAGCTGCTCCGCGCACTCGAAGCCGGAGAGCTTGAGCGCGTGGGATCGTCTACAACGCGCCGCGTCGACGTGCGCATTCTCTCTGCCACCAACGCGGATGTGCAAACGGAAGTGGAGGCGGGGCGCTTTCGTGAAGACTTGCTTTTTCGATTGAATACGATTGAAATTCATCTGCCGCCATTGCGCGAGCGAAAAGAAGACATCCCACTGCTGGCGCTGCATTTTTTGCGACAATCAGCGCAGCGTTACCGCAAAGACCTCACTGGCTTCGAGCCAACGGCCATGAAGCTTTTGCTCGAGCATCCGTGGCCCGGGAATGTGCGCGAACTCGACCATTCGATTGAGCGCTCGGTTTTGTTGGCGGAAGGCCCCGAAGTGCGCGCGGGGGATCTTGGGCTGCGCCCGGTGCGCGAGGGAAATTTGCGCATCGAAGACATGGGGTTGGAAGACGTGGAACGCGCATTGATTCAAAAGGCGATGAGCCGCTACGGCGGCAACGTCAGCCATGCAAGCAAAGCGCTGGGCCTGAGCCGCAGCGCGCTGTATCGCCGGTTGCAAAAATACGGGCTGTGAAGCCTCTCGCTTACGAACGCCGCATCCTCATCCGTGCCCTGCTTGCGGGGCTGATCGGATCCACGGTCGCGGTGATTCTCCTCTGGACGGGCAGTTACGATCCGAAAACCTCGTGGACGCTGACCATAATCATCATCGTGGCGTGGCTGAGTTTCGCTTTTAGCGCGCAGAACCACGTCACGTTCCCTCTGCGAACTCTTTCCAATATGCTGGCCGCGCTGCACGAAGGGGACTTCTCCATCCGTGCCCGCGGAGCCGGACGTCACGATGCGTTGGGCGAAGTGATGAGCGAGGTCAATGCCCTTGGCGAGACTTTGCGCCAGCAAAGGCTTGGCGCTGTGGAAGCGACCGCACTGTTGCGCAAAGTGATGGAGGAAATAGATGTGGCGGTGTTTGCTTTCGATTCGACCGATCGCTTGCGCTTGCTCAATCGCGCCGCCGAACGCATTTTGAACCGCCCCGCCGAGCGCGCACTGGGCAGGACCGCGGACGAACTTGGAATCGAATTCTGCCTGACGGTCGAAACACCCCACGTGGCGCAAATTGCTTTCCCGGGAAAACTGGGCCGATGGGAAATCCATCGAGGCAGCTTTCGCGAAGGCGGCAAACCGCACCAGCTTATTTTGATCTCCGATTTGAGCCAAGCACTCCGCGAAGAGGAACGTTTGGCTTGGCAAAGGCTGATTCGCGTGATCGGGCACGAGCTGAATAATTCACTGGCGCCGATTAAGTCGGTGGCCGAGAGCCTGGCGGGAATGATGGCGCGTCCACAGAAGCCCTCCGACTGGGAAGACGACATGAGCCGCGGGCTCGCCGTGATTGCGAACCGCACGGACGGGCTGGCGCGTTTCATGAATGCGTACGCGCGACTGGCCCGGTTGCCCGCTCCGCAGTTTCGCCCTGTCAATGTGAGCACTTGGATTCAGCGCGTAGCGAGCCTCGATATCCGCATGCAGATTCCTATTAAGACCGGCCCTGAACTGACGATACAGGCCGACCCCGACCAGCTGGACCAAGTGCTCATAAATCTGATCAAGAATGCAATTGATGCAGCGACTGAAACGAGCGGCGGGGTTCGAGCGGGATGGGTAACGCGGAACGGCTTTCTAGAGGTCTGGGTGCGCGACGAGGGGCCTGGTATCCCAAACGCCGCCAATTTATTTGTTCCGTTCTTCACTACTAAACCTGGAGGATCCGGAATTGGTCTGGTGCTCAGCCGACAGATCGCCGAGGCCCACGGAGGAAGTTTGAGTCTCGAGAACGTCGTATCTGGGCACGGATGCGAAGCGCGCCTGCGACTACCTCTGGTCAAGAACTAATTGTCGAGCGGAAATCCTGGAATGAATACAGTCTGAGAGGTTTAGGCCCGAGTTTTCCAAAAGGCCGGAGCAGGCTGCATAAAGGAAACGCTGACATGCAGGTGGGAGCGCCTCGGGTGATTCTTCAGCCCTACGACGTAGCATTCCTGTTCCTGTTTTGTCACACGATTCATCAACAGAAGTTTCTGGCCGCGGTGAACGTTGGCATCGAGCTTGAGAAGACCTCCATCGGCGCTCACTTCGAGCGTATGCGTATCTTGATGGAAGGGCTGCGAGGCGGAATCGTAGCCGTAGACAAAAAGAGGAACGTAAACGCTGGCGCGTGCGCTTTTGCGCCGCTCTGATGTAGGGGCACTTCCCGGAGCCGCTCCCCGAGGGTCTTGTGTTTCGCTGTGATTCAGCAGGTCCCAGACAAAGCTCACATGCCACCCCGTGCCAGGAAAGGAGGACGATACCAATACTATACCGCTCCTACGCACGTAGCGCAATACCGCAAGACTAGGGATAATAGGGAAGTATGCGCCGCCCGGTGGTAACAAAATGTGGCCCGGAGAGCCGTCTCCGAGCCACACAGGGAAGGCGAAGATTGCTTACTTGCCGAAGCTCTGTACGGCGGCGGTTTCGTTGTCGTATACGTCGAAGACCGTCATGAGCTTGGTCACCTGCAGCACCTCTTTGAATTTGGCGCCGAGGTTGCAAAGCTTAAGCGTTCCGCCCTGCGATCGGGCGCTGTGAAATGTCGCCACCAGCGTTCCCAATCCGGCGCTGTCGATGTAGGTCACATTCGACATATTCAGGACGATCTTCTTGTGGTTGCTCGCGAGCAGGCCCTTGACGCGTTCACGGAAGGAATTGCTTTCCTCGCCCAAAACGATTCGCCCGTCCAGATCCACGACGGTGACCCCGCTTACCTCACGATCCGTCATTCTCAGTGCCACGTTTTTCGCCTCCTGGCAAAATCAAGTTCCGATGGTATTATTCCGGGCCCGCCGATGATCTCAGTAATAGTCCGAACACGACATATAATAACCGCAAGTGCAGCAAATCAACTTGCAGTGACTCTGCTCTAGTCGATGAAAGCATACGGGACAATGCATCGAGGCATTCGCCGGCTCTAAATTCCTGGAGCGCAGCCTACTCGGTTCGCTGGGCAGCGTTTTCGGTGCGGTTGTCATCAGTCGTTCCGTGCTCATCGGCCAAACGGTTATAGCATATCCCGTCCGAGTGGCAAAGCATCGAGCGAGATATCACAAAGCATTAGGTTGCCGGTATGAAAAACTATCACGCCGGAACGGCCCGGTGCGCTAGAATACGTGCAACCGGCACTCACGCAGTGGCATCACCAGAGCAGTGTGAGGCGACCCATGATTACACTCTCGAAGGAACCGTTTATTAGCTCGGCGATTCGAACCGCAAAGGTCGCCCTCATGGCGATCGTAGGATTGGCAATCTCGAGTGCAGCCTCGGCGCAGCGTGGTTTTAGTCATGTATCGCTATCCGCGCATGTTGCCACTGGGCACACCGTGGGCGCGCCCCCAGTCGTTATGCGATTACCCGTAACCCCGGTGGCTCGGCGTATTGTGATTCCACGAGGCACCTCTGCAACTTCGACGCAGACAATACAGTCCAGTTCGCTGTTCAATTCTGCAAGCACCGAAGATCTCGTGGGGTTGCAAACAGACCTTGGCCAGCTCTTGAATCCTGTCCCTGGTTTGGGTTTTGACTATTCGCACTTGGCCGCCATCAATCACGATCTTGGAATCCGCGCTATTATTGACCCGATCACGCAACAAGAGCTTGCGCTCAGCGAGCGCCTGTTGCAATTGACACCAAGAACGCCGATAAGTTCCTCGTTTTTTGCCTCCGAGCCAGTTGTAATGCTCGAACAGCAACCGCCCCAGGTAATCATCGTCCAACAGCCGCAGCCGCCGGCGGAGCAGGCGACCGATGGAGCTTCCCCGTCCGCCGAGCCAACAGAGATGGAACAGCCACCGCTCCCCGACGTCGGGCAATTCGTTTTGGTCCTGCATGATGGCACGCAAATCCAGGCCGTGGCGTTCACGCGGCAGAACGATCGCATTGTCTACATCACGACGGATGGACGACGCAAGTCGATCGCAATCGGCGACCTGGATACGGCGGCTACGCGACGTCTCAACGACGAGCGTGGAACGCCGCTTCAGCTTTCTTTCTAGAAGGAATATTCCCCCAGCAAAATCATCAGTCGTCCGACGGGCGGAGCGGTGCGGGCATGAAATAGCCTGCCTCGTGCGGCAGCCCGGCGCGCTCAAACTGAATTGTTGTGTGCGTGATATTGAAATGCTCAGCCAAGCGCTCGCGAATGGCCATCAAAATTCGCTCGCTCTCTTCCATGTGCATATCAGGAATCCGCACGTGGCAGGAGATGGCTTGCAGATCCGTGCCAATGGTCCAAACGTGAATATCGTGGACTTCCTTCACGTTGTCGACGCTCAGTATCGTTTGCGCCACGCTGTCCAGCTTCAGATTCCTCGGCAAACCCTCCAGTAAGATATGGCTGCTCTCACGCAAAACTCCCAGAGCGCTCCACAAGACCATTACCCCGATGGCTATTCCAATCGCCGGGTCCACCCAGCGCGCGCCCGTCCAACGAATCGCCAGCGCGCCCGCAAAAATCGCGATGTTCGACAACGCGTCGCCAAAATTGTGAATCAAGATGCTACGCAGGTTCAGGTCTTTTCGCCCGCTAACCAGTCCAAGAGTGATTCCACCGTTGACGCAGAGCGCGAACACAGCGACCCAGAGCATCAGCGTGGTGTGAACTTCGACCGGTCGCCGCAAACGCTCATACGATTCAAACAGAATGTAAACGGCTACCAGAATCAGCAGAATTGCATTTACGAACGCCGCTAAAATTCCCGAGCGATGATATCCATAGGTTTTTTCTTCGGTGGGCGGCCGTTCGGACAATCGAACGGCGATCCAGGAAATGAGAATCGTCGGAAGGTCGGTGAGGTTGTGCACACCATCGCTTACCAGCGCGATGGAATGTCCCATCGTGCCCGCGACGAATTCAGCCACCACAAGCGCGAGCGTCGCCACCATGGCGCCGCCCAGCACGCTGCTCGAGCCTGCCGCGTGACCATGCGAATGCCCTGATGCGTGATGATGGCCGTGCGAATGCATGACGCGATTCTACCCGTAGAAGGTCGCGAGGCGTAGTCCCCTGGCACGCCAAATCGGTTGATTTAACAATAGTGGCGGAAGCTCACCAGCACGACACGAGCGCCGAACAAGCATTTGACTTCACTCACCTCCGCCCCTACGATGAAATCGATTTCAACTTTCCTCATTGTGTCTGGGGGTGGGGTTTTGCCGGAGCGTTCCGTCCGACGGACCCCGTTCGATGCACCGGAATGTCGCTAAACTGGTTTTCTGGGGAGTGCGCGGCTCTATTCCGACTCTAGATCGCGGAATGTGGCGCTATGGCGGAAACACGCCTTGCCTCGATATGACGGCGCCCGACGGCACGCGATTCGTGCTGGATTGCGGCACCGGCTTGCGCATGCTGGGCAATCATTGGGCGAATACCGAAGGCGACCGCCCGCTGCAAGCGCACGTTTTCGTCACGCACTATCATTGGGACCATATCCAGGGCATTCCTTTTTTTCGACCATTCTATTTGCCGCAAAATGATTTTCATTTTTACAGTTTCCAATCCAAATATCTGGGACGCGACAGCCTTCGCCAAGTTCTCGAAGCACAGCTTGCGCGCCCCTACTTTCCCGTTGATTTATCCCTGATGCACGCCGGGCGCGAATTCTCGGAGATTTCCGGGGGCAATCAGTTCGACGTTAACGGCACCAAGGTAACGGCTCGATGGCTTAACCATCCCCAAGGATGTCTCGGGTACCGATTGGAGACGCCGGCTGGCACGATCGTTTACGCCACCGACAATGAGCCGGGAGTCCCAGAGATGGATAAGAATCTGCGCGAGCTCGCCGCCGACGCCGATGTTTTAATCAACGACGCGCAGTGTTCGCCGGAACAATTGGCATCGACGCGCAAAGGATGGGGCCATTCGAGTTGGCTCGAAGGCGTGAAGCTGGCACGAGAATGCGGCGCGAAGAACCTAGTCCTGTTTCACCACGATCCGGATTCCTCCGACCGCGTCGTCGACGGGTACCTTTACGCAGCGCGACAGGAATTTCCGAACACCTGGGCCGCAACCGACGGCATGGGGATCCAACTTGAAGACCGCAAGGTAGGATTCAAACTGCGCGAATCGCGCATCGGACAGCGCCGACCAGTGCATTTCTCAGCGACAGTCAGCGGTCACTCACAGGATGGCGCGCCGTTTCAGGAATACGCCGTCCTGAAGGAATTGAATCTCCGCGGCGGCTACATGTGGCTGTCGCATGCGCCTCAATTGCAGTCGCAGATGAACATTCGCGTCGACTGTGGCACTCCGGAACATCCGAGCCCGATTGTTCTGCGCGCGTCAGTGGTTCATTGCGACGTTGGCCGCGAGAAAGATCGCGTCGGCGTCGGTGTGACCTTCATTGACGAGAGCGAAAATCCGATTCCTTTCGACTGAAATTGGTTCGAGCTGGACTTACGACTAAACAGTCATGCCTTCAGCGCAGGAATTTCCCGCATTCGCGCGAACGCCCGGCGCACGTGCGGAATCGTAATTGATCCTCCCACGATCAGCGCCACATTCAACGCGTCGATCACTTCGTCGCGTTTCCATCCCTCCTCCGCGCATCGCTGGATGTGGTAGGTGATGCAGTCGTCGCAGCGCAGCACTGCCGACGCCACCAGCCCGAGCAATTCTTTCGTCTTGCCTGGCAAGGATCCGTCTTCATACGTCTGATGGTCGAGCGCGAAGAATCGTTTCATTCCCAGGTGGCCGCAGCCAAGAATTTCCTCATTCATTTCGGCACGAAATTTTTCGAACTCTTCGATTCTGTCCGCCGCCATCGCCGCCTCCCGATTTGTGACTCGCGCCAGTTTAGCCGAGCGAGGCGTGTTTGAGAAATCGACGGGCGTATATTCCCAAGTTGAGCACGCACACAGCGACCGCGACTGCAACAAGCAGCACCACCGGAACGTGAGGATAAACGGTTGTGTCGAGGCAATGCAGCAGGAAAGGCACGTGATAGGGCAAGACACCCGCGCGCGCCTCGCACCAGTTTTCCGCCAGCGTTAAAGGACACACCAACGGTGTCGTCTCCACGACAATTCCGTAAACAATCGTTATCACATGCACCCACGCCAACCAGGGCCGCCCTCGCGTGAGAAATGCACCGAAAATTACCCACGCAATAAATGCAAGATGCGCGACAAGCACGCCATCCGCCATGGCAAGATAAAACCAGTTTTTCATTCGCGTTACCGTGTGAATTATATCCGTTCGCTTGACCCTCGAAGGGAAACGGGATAGAAAAGACCGGGCGCCGGTCGAATCCGTTCCCGCTGCGCCGCGACCGCGTAAAGAGCCCCAATTCCATGCCATCCTCACCGCGCGACATCGATGTCACTTTGGTTCAGGAATGGAATGATGGCCGCGTGCGTCCGGTTCAGGATTATCTTGTCGGCGAAGAGCCGCTGCAGATTCGCGTCGGTAAGCATCCCTTGAGCGTCACCATGCGCACGCCCGGTCACGACCTCGAGCTCGCCGCTGGGTTTCTTTTCACCGAAGGCATCATCCAGCGTCGTGAACAAATTGTCTCGCTCGATCATGCCGATGATTGCAAGCCAACAGAACGGGGCAACATCATCCAAGTTGAACTGGCCGATGATGTTGGGTTGGATTTCGAAGGCACGCGGCGCAATTTCTTTGCTTCTTCGAGCTGTGGCATTTGCGGCAAAGCATCCATTGAATCGGTGCGCGCGCGCGGCATTCGTGCACTGAATCCATATTTGCGCGTTGATGCGGAGGTGCTTTGCCGCATTCCGGACGTGCTTCGCTCGGCGCAGCAAATTTTCGGCCGTACAGGCGGTCTTCACGCGGCCGGCTTGTTCGACGCCAGCGGGAAACTCCTTGCCGAACGCGAGGACATCGGCCGTCACAACGCCGTCGACAAAATTATTGGCTGGGCGCTGCGCGAGAATCGCATGCCGCTCTCCGAGAACGTCCTGATGGTCAGCGGGCGCGGTGGCTTCGAGATTATTCAAAAGGCCGCGATGGCGAGTTTGCCCTTCGTAGCTTCTGTATCGGCTTGTTCAAGTCTCGCGGTGCAGTTCGCGCGCGAAGTTGGCATGACGCTCATCGGGTTTTTGCGCGACAGACGTTTCGTTGTGTATTCAGGGGGCGAACGTCTGGGCGTGGCAATGGAGCAAGCTTCGCCTTCGGCCAAATTGTAAGAGAAAGATTGCAGGAGACGAGCAGATCGCCTGGCAGGCCAAAACGCAATTCGGGACAAGTGAGCCGAGTCCGCAACTCGGCGTCATGTCGCAGAAAATAAGGAGACACCGATGATGTCTGAACGCCTTCCGAACCGCTGGGGAATTGCCGTCGCCGCGGTCTGCATGCAGATTTGCCTGGGGGCTGTTTACGGCTGGAGCGTTTTCAAGAAACCTCTAATGGGCGCCGAACATTGGAGCGAAACCGCTGTGCAGTTGAACTTCACACTGGCGATCCTATTCCTAGGCTTCGGTACGATCATCGGCGGGCTGTGGCAGGATAAAGCTGGACCCCGCAAAGTTGCGACCACGGCCGGCCTGATTTACGGCTTGGGCTACATGGTTTCCGGCATCGCGGCCGCTCATCATTCACTCAACTGGCTGTACATTGGCTATGGAGTTCTCACTGGAATCGGGATGGGCATGGGGTACATTTGCCCCGTGGCAACGCTCGTCAAGTGGTTTCCGGACCGCCGCGGTCTGATGACCGGTGTCGCGGTTTGCGGCTACGGATTTGGAGCCGCTGTAATGGGACCCTTCGCCGCGTGGGAAGTAATTCATTACGGCGTTCCGGCCACTTTCTGGACGCTCGGGATTGTCTACCTCCTCGTTGTCGTAATCGCCGCGCAGTTTTATGCCAATCCTCCCGCAGGATGGCGTCCCGCGGGATGGGAGCCGCGCACGTCTGTTGCGAAGGCGGCCACGGCAGTTGACTTCACCGTCGGCGAAGCGCTTGGGACCTGGCAGTTTTATCTTCTTTTTTTGTTGCTGTTCCTTAACGTTTCCGCCGGAATCATGATCATCAGCCAGGCCTCGCCGATGGCGCAGGAGATGGTGGGCATGACGGTGCTCAAGGCGGCTGGGATGGTCAGCGTGATTTCCCTTTGCAACGGCTTCGGCCGCGTTTTCTGGGCATGGGTCTCCGACTATCTCGGGCGCTCGCGCGTATATTTTCTGTTGTTTCTTATTCAGGTGGCGATTTTCTTGCTGCTACCGCGGATTCACAGCTTCTCGCTTTTTACCATCTCCTTCGCGATCATCGGACTTTGCTACGGCGGCGGTTTCGGAACCATGCCTTCATTCACTGCGGACTTTTTTGGTGCGAAGGCTATGGGCGGAATTTACGGCATCATATTGCTGGCTTGGGGACTGGCGGCAATTCCTTCGCCGATCATGATTGCGCACATTCATCAGAACCTGGGCCGGTACGCGCCCGCGATTAACGTTATTGCGGTGGTTATGCTGATCGCGTTGATTTTTCCTGTCCTTGCGCGCTGGCGTCCCATGAAGGCTGCAAATGCGATCCCCGCAGCCGCGAGACCTCGGTAGCATTTTATAGAAGCCAGCGCTTCGGCACAGCCCAAGGACGATGAGGCCGTATGGAATTGCGCATAGATGCAGGAGAACCTCGATGCCATCTGAGTCGAATGAGACTTACAATTTCCTCCTCGATACCTACGAAACCGAAACTTTGAAAACGCTAACTATCTGGTCCGCGTTTCCAGACGACTCAATGGATTTTCGGCCAGCACCGAAATCGCGCACCGTGCTTGAACAAATCGAGCATCAAATTCAATCCGAAGGCGGTTGGATGGTCAAGATGCTCGGTATCGATGTCGGCGACTTCAATCCGAAAGAAAAGACAAAAGAAGCTTGCATTGGAAAATATAAAGCTGACGCCGCACGTCGTCTGGAGATTCTACGCGGTAAGCCCGACAGCTGGTGGCGAGAAACAGCGGCTTTCTTCGATGTTCCCCGCTCTCGCGCGTGGATTTTGACGCGGCGACTGAATCATTCCACACATCATCGTGGCCAGTTAATTGTGTATCTTCGCCTGTTAGGCGCACGCGTGCCATCTGTGTATGGTCCGACCGCAGACACGGGCGGAAAAGTTATGTACAAGTTTTGATTGGAAATTCCCGTACTGCATGTGATCAGAACTATTCGGGGTTTTGTCCGAGCACGACGCGATTCCCGCCCGCCGCTTTCGCGCGGTAAAGGGCCTCGTCAGCAACGCGCAGCATTGCTGCAGCTCCGGCTCCATGCACCGGGTAGGCGCTCACGCCCAGCGACATTGAGCCTGGATTCAGGAACATGTCTCCATGCCGAATCACAATTCTCTTAAACTCCCGTTCGAGCAATTCCGC
>DASRQP010000303.1:0-4829 GCA_035696585.1 Candidatus Acidiferrales bacterium
ATGCCGCGAACATAGAATCTGGCTGCACGTCGACGCCGCCATGTCCGGCACTGCGGCGCTGTGCCCGGAATTTCGCTGGATTCACGACGGCCTCGAACTCGCCGACAGCTATTGCTTCAATCCTCACAAATGGATGTTCACGAATTTCGATTGCGATTGCTTTTACGTCGCCGACCGCAAAGCTCTCATCAACACCATGAGCGTCTTGCCCGAATATCTCCGCAATCAGGCCACTGAGTCCGGCGCGGTCATCGATTATCGCGACTGGCACATCCCGCTCGGTCGCCGCTTCCGCGCGCTGAAGTTATGGTTTGTGATTCGTCACTACGGGATCGAAGGTTTGCAGCATCACGTCCGCCGCCACGTCGAACTGGCGCAGCAGTTCGCATCATGGGTGCGCCACGATAGCCAAACCAAGGGCCAATTTGAGCTCGCCGCGCCGGCTCCGCTAAATCTCGTCTGCTTCCGTCATCGCGGTGGCGACGCCGTCAACCAATCCATCATTGATCGCCTCAATCAAAGTGGCCATTTGTATTTGACGCACACGAAGCTAGATGACAAGTTCACGCTCCGCCTCTGCATCGGCCAAACCACCACCGAGTTGCGCCACGTCCAGCGCGCCTGGCGCCTCATCCGCGAACAAGCGAGCGCCGTAACGGCTTAAATTGTTTAGGGTGTCAGCTGATGCAAGCGCAGCCCGCAGCCGGTACACGCGGAGTCTTTTTCCTTACTCGTACCAGTCCATTCCCGATGACAGCGAGGACATTGCCAGTGCTTGAACCGCTCCTTCATGATATGCGCATGCACCATTTCGAGTCCGACCACTGCCGCCCACGCGAATACAATCCACGGCCTGTCCTGCTTCCACGTCTTGAATCCAAAGGCAACGCCCGAGAGAACCAGAGCGTCGAATACTCCACGAATCCATCTTAGCGGGCCGCGATTGTGAACCACTCGGTCGAGCTTGTCGTATTCCTTCCAAGCCTCCCCATACGGAGAATAGCCAAGCTCTGGAGGTATCCGTAGCGGACCTTCAATCGACGTCGCGTCAGAACCGAAGCGTTTCCAAAACATTCCCGAAAGTATACCCGACAAGGATGCCCTTTTGAGAACCTCCGCGACCAACCTCGGGTAACGCTGGAAGAGTGACTGTTCCATCTCCCAAATTTCAGTATTCTGAAAAAGATTCCAGTTTTGCGCCCGTGGTAGGATGCTTGATGCGCTGTATTCTCGCACGGGGGCGAACCTGATGGCTTCGCGCATACAATCGGCGCTTGTGCCTTACGCGGAATTTTCGCGCATTGGATTCGTGAATATTCTTGCGTTTCGGCTGCGCTATTTCACCGGCATCATCACGTATTTTTTCAACGTCACGATTTATTATTTCATCTGGACCGCGATATTCAAGAACGCGACGGGGCCAATCGCGGGCTTCAACCTGCCCCAAATCATCACCTACGTAAGCGTCGGCTGGATCATTCGCTCGTTTTACTGGAACACCATCGACCAGGAAATGGCGTACGAAGTGATCGAGGGCAAGATCGCGATGGATTTGATCAAGCCCGTTTCCGTGCAATGGATGTGGATTTTCCGCGCGATGGGCGAATCCGCGTTTCGCCTCGGCTTGCTCACGGTGCCGACGGCCATTGTCGTCGCGCTGGTTTTTCCCGTGCAAGGACCCGCGTCGGGTGTTGATTTTACGCTTTTCATCATTGGCGTGATCGGTTCGTTTTTTCTAATGGGCGCGATCAACTTTATGATCGGCACTTGCGCGATTCCGCTGAAATCGATCCTCGCGATGATTCGCGCGAAATACTGGCTGATTGAGTTGCTTTCTGGCTTGCTGATTCCGATGACGTATTTCCCAAATGGCGTGCAGAAAGTGCTCGCGTGGCTGCCCTTCGAACACATCGCATACACACCGCTTTCGATTTATCTCGGCAAGTTTTCCACGCACGAAGCGATCAAACTTCTGTGCATTCAATGGGCGTGGGTGGTTTTTCTGCTTTTCGCGGCGCATTGGTGGTGGGAGAGTGCGACAAAGAAAATCACGATTCACGGCGGCTAGGAAAACATGGCGATTGCGGAAAATTCGGTGCGGGAAGCAGGGCAAGAAAGCGCCGCGCGGCAAATCTGGCGCGGATTCGTGCGGCATTGCATTCTGTTCGGTGAATATTTTTCGCAGTATGCGAAGATGCGCATGTCGTATCGCGGCGATTTCATCGTCTCGACCGCAACCAGCCTCGCCGCCACGATCTTCGCGCTGGCCTTTGTCGTCGTGCTCTTCCACAAAGTTCCTACGCTGGCGAATTGGACATTCCCCGAGGAAGTTTTCCTCTACGGCTTCTCGCTGGTTCCCTACGGAATGTTCAACGTCATTAGCCTGAACCTCTACGACTTCGGCAACAACTACATCATCGAAGGAAAATTTGATCGCGTGATGCTTCGCCCCGTCTCCACTTTGTTTCAAGTGCTCTTCGAGCAATTTCGCGTCGAGTCGATACAGGAAATCGCCACGGGATTTTTCTGCATGTGGTACGCGTCACGCGAGCTTCACCTTCACTGGACTGCCGGCAAATTCTCGCTTCTGATTTTCTGGGGACTCTGCGCCGGAGTGATTTATATCTCCGTGTTCCTGCTGCTGACGACAATTTCTTTTTGGTTCGAGGACCGCATCGGCGTGCATCCGCCCGTCTGGAATTTGATTGCGTTTGGCCGCTACCCGCTCTCGATTTATTCCGGCGCAGTGCAATTCTTCTTGTGCTGGATTATTCCCTTCGGTCTCGCGTCGTTTTATCCCAGCGTGCGCCTGCTGGGCCACACGGTCACTCCGGAATATCTTCCGTTCGTCCCCGTGGTCGCGGTGGGTTTTCTGATTTTCGCGATCTCCATGTGGAATCTCGGCACCCGCCACTACTCCTCGACCGGCTCGTAACGGATGGCGACCGCCCATGGGGACGACGGTTGAAGCGCGCAAAACGAAGTGTGCAGGGATTTTTAAAACGGCGATTTCTTGGCGATCAGAAATGTGCTCAGACGAGTGTTTTGTGTCAGTTAGCACGATTTCTAATTCCGGCATTGTCGATTAGAAACCTTCCAGCCAGTACCCAAAATTCGGTTGACCTGCGACGAATCGCATAGGCTGAGCATGGATTTTGTAATTGGCTGGGGTATGCATCGTCGAATTTGCGCTCGAATTACGCTAGCACAGCGTTGCGCGCAGCGATAGATCAGGCGACTGTGGAAAGTCGGCAAACAACGAACTCTCCTCCGTTCGCTTCCCGCGTAAACTATTGCTCTATAGGTTTCGTATCACATTTTAGAGGCACATGAGGCGAGCCCTTCAATGGATTACCGCCGTGCTGGCGATCGCGTTTCTCGGGTCTGCCATCGTCGGAGCGATTTTAGGCGGCGGCATTTTGCATCCTGCGCGTCGCGCCCTCGATGCCGCTCTGATCGCGCAAGCGAGTAACGTCTTCGCCCGCGACGGTGCTGTATGTCAAGAGTTTGACCTGCCCGCGCAGGATGGCGTGATTCTGCGTGGCTGGAAGGTTCAAGCAAGATCCCCCAACGGCGACTGGGTAATGCTGTTTCATGGCCAGTCCGACAATCGCGTGGGCACCATCAGTTACGCGGATTTCCTGCTGCGCGCCGGATACGGCGTGGTGATGATGGACGCGCGCGCACACGGCGCGAGCGGCGGTGCGATGGCAACGTATGGGTGGAAAGAACGGTGGGATACCAAGAGCATCGTCGCAGCCCTGTACGCCACGGAAAACCCTCGACGTCTCTTTGCTCTCGGCGAATCGATGGGCGCGGCGATTGCACTGCAATCAGCGGCAGTTGAGCCGCGCATTTCCGCGGTTGTGGCCGAAGCGTCGTTCAGCAATTTGCGCGAAGTGACCTACGACTATGCAGGTCTGCAATTCAGTCCGTGGCTCGGCAAGACGCTGTTCCGTCCGGCGACGATCATTGCACTCCGCGCCGCGGAAAAAGAGGGCGGATTTCGCGCTGGCGATGTATCGCCTGAACAAGCCGTATCCGAGCGTCCTTTTCCAGTATTGCTGATCTGCGGAACGCTGGACCGCCGGATTCCCTGCCGCCACGCGCGCCAAATTTTTCGAGCAGCAACGGGGCCAAAGGAATTATGGGTGGTTCGGGGAGCGCAACACACGGGCGCTTATGGAATTGATCCCGCAGAATTCAGGCGCCGTGTCCTTGCATTCTTTGCAGCGTATCGATAGCGATTTCCTGGCGAACGTGCCGGCCTGAAGGCCGCCGCTACAGCAATCCAAACGAAGGTGAGGCGCACCGGCTGAAGCCTGTGCCACCGGAAGCGTCAGGCGGCAGGACCCTTGAAGTGGAGGACGACCATAGTGATGTCGTCGGCCTGGGGGGCGCCGCCGGTGAAATCGCGAACACCGAAGCGTACCGCTTCGGCGAGCTCTTCGGCGGTTGAGCCCGAGAATTCGCGCAAGAGCGTGCTCAACCGCTCCTGCTCATACATTTCATCACTCATATTTCGGGCTTCGGAAACGCCGTCCGTGTAGATCACAACGAAGTCTCCAGCCTGCAGCGCGACGTGCTCGGCGGTGAATTCCGCTTCGGCAAACATGCCCACGGGAAAATTCGAGGAAGACAGCTCGACGAGTTCGCCGGAAGCGTGGCGCACCAGCGGCGGCACGTGTCCCGCGTTGATGTATTCGAGATGGCCGGCGGGATCAAGTACGCCGTAGAAAAGCGTGGCGTAGCGATCGTCGCTCGAACGTTCACAGAGGAATTGGTTGACGCGCTTGGTGGCTTCGGCAAGCGGAATATCAAGCGCGGCC
>DASRQP010000304.1:0-13439 GCA_035696585.1 Candidatus Acidiferrales bacterium
GTCAGCGATGGAGGCCTCGCGGTCACGCTCGCCGAATCCTGCTTCGCGAGCCCCAAGGGTTTCTCCGCCGAAATCTCGCTGAAAACCAGCCAGGCCACTGAATTTGCGCTGTTCGCGGAAACGGGTGCCCGCGCCATCGTGTCGACTTCTCCGCCTTCGCTTGCTCGCGTGCTTGCGATTGCGGCACAATATAAGGTCAAAGCGCACCAAATCGGCAAAGTCACTCACGGCGAATTCTGCATCCAACTGAACGGCCAGCCAAGGATTCGCGCCGCCGTGGATTCGCTTCGCCAAATCTGGGTCACCGCGCTTGAACACGCGCTTGGAAACGAATGAATCACGCATTCCATCTCGACGACGACCACTTCCACGACGAGTGCGGCGTCTTCGGCGTCTTCGGCAACGAAGAGGCCGCCAAGCTCACCTATCTCGGTCTTTACGCCCTTCAGCATCGCGGGCAGGAGTCCGCTGGCATCGCCGCTACCGAAGGCATGCAACTGCGCGTCGAAAGGGGCATGGGCCTGGTGCAGGAATTATTTACTCCGGACGTAATCGCGCGCCTGCCCGGCGCGGCAGCCATTGGCCACACGCGTTATTCCACCGCCGGCGATACCACGCTAATGAACGCCCAGCCTCTCGCTTCCGATTGCAATAAGGGCAAACTCGCGCTCGCGCATAACGGCAACCTGACCAACGCCCTCGAGCTGCGCCGCAGCCTCGAACACAAGGGCTCCATCTTTCAGACCACCAGCGACACGGAAGTGATCGTGCATCTCGTCGCGCGCAGCAAAGTCGGCAACCTCGCGGGAGCGATCGCCGACGCGCTCGGCCAGGTCGAAGGCGCTTACTCGCTTTTGATTCTCACGCGCGACGAAATTTTCGCGGTTCGCGATCCGCGTGGTTTTCGCCCGCTCGCTCTCGGACGCCTTGGCGACGCCTGGGTTGTCGGCTCGGAAACTTGCGCGTTCGATTTGATCGGCGCGGAATATGTTCGCGACGTTGAGCCGGGCGAAATGCTGCGCATCTCGAAAAGTGGTGTCGAATCCATTCATTTCGCGCCCGAAAAGCAGCATCAATACTGCATCTTCGAGCATGTTTATTTCGCGCGGCCCGATAGCGTCGTCTTCGGCCGTCCCGTGAATCCCACGCGCGAACGTCTGGGCCGTTTGCTGGCGCGTGAGCATCCTGCTATCGCGGACATGGTCGTGCCCGTCCCTGATTCCGGCGTGCCCGCGGCGATTGGCTATGCCGGCGAATCCGGCATCCCATTCCGCATGGGCTTGATTCGCAATCATTATATTGGCCGCACCTTCATCGAACCTTCGCAGGCCATTCGCGATTTCGGCGTGCGCCTGAAGTTGAATCCCGTTCGTCGCTTGCTCGAAGGCCGCCGCGTGGTCCTCGTCGATGATTCCATCGTGCGCGGCACCACCAGCCGGAAGATCGTGCGCATGATGCGCGAGTCCGGCGTGGCAGAAGTTCACATGCGCATCAGTTGCCCACCGACCGTTTCGCCGTGTCACTACGGCATAGACACGCCCACGAAGCTCGAACTCATCGGCGCGCAAAAGTCCATCGAGCAAATTCGCGAGTTCATTGACGCCGACTCGCTCGGCTATCTTTCGCTTGACAGTCTCCGCGCCGCCGTCGAGGACAACGACGGCAAGTTCTGCACCGCCTGCTACACCGGCGTTTATCCGACCGAGCTCGTCCAACTCGAAGTGGAGGCCCACCGTGGCTGTTGAACTGGACGAAGCAAGAACCGAGCGCGGAAAAATAATGCGTCAACGCCTTTTGCGCGAGATTGTCTCGTGGGTCTGGCTTTTTCTCGCGCTTTTCGTCGTCGAGAGCGCCGTGGCGCAGAGCCGCCTGATTCCCAGCGGTTCCATGGAAAACACCGTGCTCATCGGCGACCACATGATCGTCAGCCCGCTCGGCTACGCTCTTTGCGTTCCGTACACCGAAATGCACATTCCGCTGTGGCGCAATCCGAAACGTCAACAGATCATCGTTCTCGAATCGCCGCTCACTCACTCGGAAGATCTGATCAAGCGCGTCATTGGCATTCCCGGTGACGCCATCGACATTCGCGAGGGCGTCGTCTACGTCAACGGCAGGCGCTTGAACGAGCCGTATGTCCTGCGCGATCCCGACGCCATGGGCAGTTCCGTCGAAAATTTCCCTCCTTCCGGCAATGGTTTTTTCCAGGGCCTTACGCCCGAATGGGCGGCGGATCTGCACAAGTACGTGGTCAATGGCAAACTCATCGTGCCGCCGAACGATTATTTCGTCATGGGCGACAACCGCGGCGATTCTTACGACAGCCGCTACTGGGGTTTCGTGCCTCGCAGGAATATCATCGCCACACCCTGGTTCATCTTTATGTCAATCAATGCGCCTGACGGCGTCTGGCAGCCCGGCCATATCGGCGAGCGCCTCGCAACCTATCTGACGATTTTCGCTCATCCCAGCGAGGTCCGCTGGCATCGGCTGTTCCGTCCGCTGTAAAACGTGGAGACCCATAGTGCCTGCTGCCAAGCGGAAAAATGCGAAGGAAAAATCGAAGCCATCAACACCGCCCATACATACCACCGGCGACAAAGTCCGCCGGGAGCTGATTTCATGGTTTTGGGTCATCCTCGCGTTTCTGATCATTGAATCCATTTTCATTCAGGCACGCGTGATTCCCAGCGCATCGATGGAAAATACCATCCTCATCGGCGACCATATCATCGTCACGCTTCTCGGTTACGACGTGGGCATTCCATTCACCGAGCATCACTATCCCCTGTGGCGCAACCCAAAGCGCCAGCAGATCATCGTTTTCGAAGCGCCGCCGGAGGCTGCCCAAAACGAGGATTTCATCAAGCGGGTCATTGGCGTTCCCGGTGACGCCATCAAAATCCGTCAGGGAATCGTTTACGTAAACGGGCAGCGGCTGAATGAACCTTACGCCAGGCGCGATCCCGCCGACGCTGCAAGTCCGGTCGAGAATTTTCCGCCCAGCGAAGACAATTTCTTCGGAGGAATGGGCCCGCAATGGGCGGCCAACATGCACAAATATGTTAAGGACGGCCAGCTCATCGTTCCACCTGATAGCTTTTTCGCGATGGGCGATAATCGCGATGATTCCGATGACAGTCGTTACTGGGGCTTTGTCCCTCGCCGCAATATCATTGGCACACCCCTGTTCATTTACATGTCCATCGACGCTCCCGACGAAGTCTGGGAGCCCGGACACATCGGCGAACGCCTGGGCACGTATGTCAGCGTTTTGGCTCATCCCGGCGAGATGCGTTGGCGCCGGTTGTTCCACACATTTTGAAATGGAAGCGGATTTCTACAGGAAGCAGGGCAGTCTCCATGCGTTACGCTGATGCCGGAGTTGACATTTCCCGCGCGGAAGAAGCCAAGCAGCGCATCCGCCATCTAGCAGGGCGCACGTTCAATAGCGCTGTTCTCGCCCCCATCGGTGGTTTTGGCTCCCTCTTTCACCTCGACCCTAAGCGCTGGCGCGATCCCGTGCTGGTCTCGAGCGCCGACGGCGTTGGCACGAAACTGAAAATCGCCTCCGCCGCGGGCGTTCATTCCACGGTCGGCGCCGACATCGTCAATCATTGTGTCAACGACATCCTCACGCAGGGAGCCGCGCCGCTTTTTTTCCTCGACTATCTCGCCATGAGCCGCATCGATCCGGGCGTGGTCGAACAGATTCTCGATGGCATGAGCCGAGCGGCGCGTCAGGCGGGCTGCGCGCTTATCGGCGGCGAAACGGCGGAGATGCCGGATATGTACGCCCCCGGCGAATACGATCTCGCCGGCTTCATCGTTGGCGTTGTTGAGCGCGGCCATCAGTCTGACTCGCGCCGCGTTCGGCCTGGCGATCTGCTCATCGCCCTTCCTTCGAGCGGCCTGCACACCAACGGCTATTCGCTCGCGCGCAAACTCGTCTTCGAAGTCGCGCACCTCAAGCCCGATTCTTACGTCGCCGAGATCAGCAACAAAATCGCTGCCGAACTCCTAAAGCCGCATCGCTGTTACTGGCCCGCCCTCAAGCGAATCGTCGCGCGCGACTGGCTCACGGGCATGGCTCATATCACCGGCGGCGGCATTCCCGGCAATCTCCCGCGCGTGCTGCCACGCAACGTTCAGGCCGTCGTCGAGCTAGGCTCATGGCCCGTCCTGCCTATCTTTCGCTATCTCGCCCGAATTGGAAAAATCGAATCCGAAGAACTTCTCCGCACCTTCAACATGGGCGTTGGGATGATTCTCATCGTCCCGCCCAAGAACGTGAAAAAACTCGAATCGGAATTGAAGCGCCGCCGCGAGCGCTTCTTCCGCATCGGACGCATCGAGTCCGCCCCCGCTGGAAAGCCGCGCGTCACCTTCTCCGGTTCCCTGAACATCCTCTAAGATTTATCGGCGTGAACGGCCCGAGGAGAACTCCTCGAGTCTTTTCCTGCTTGCCCGAATCCGATAAAATGCCTCCCATGCCGACCTCCAAATTGCCCAACACCGGAGAAATCGCACCCGACTTCGAGCTGCCCGATTCGACAGGAACTCCACGCCGGCTGTCGGATTTAGTCTCACAAGGCTCTCTCGCGCTTGTTTTCTTTCGCGGCCACTGGTGACCCTTCTGCCTTCGCCAGTTGGCGGATTACCGTGAACACTACGATGAAATTCGCGCGACAGGTGCGAGCGTCGCGGCAATCTCTGTTGACCCGCCCGGGAAATCAGAAGCAGTGCGCCAGGACTTGCGGCTGCCATTTCCAATCCTGTGTGATACGGAGCGGCGCGTCGTGCAGCAATGGGATATTTACAACGCGCGAGAGAAAGGCGGAATTGCCAAGCCGGCAGTCTTTATCATCGATCGTAACCGCATCGTGCGTTACCACTCGATTGATACCACGTCCATGCGCGTTCCCGCGTCGGAAATTGTGCGCATTCTTCAAACAAAAGCAGAGGCGCGGCCCGCTCGCCGCAAACTATACTTCCCGCGTCTCGCCGATTTCATCCGTGCGATTCGCAACGCTACGCGTTTCGGCGTCCGCTCACCCCGCGAGTAACGCATCAACCCGCGAGGACGGTTTTGCCCCTCCCGCGAATTGTGCTAACTTCGCTCGCTTATGAAGAAACGCATTGGCGTCCTATTGTCGGGCCGCGGCTCGAATTTCGAAGCGCTTGCGGACAGCGTCGCCGCCGGACGCATCCCCAACACTGAGATCGCCATTGTCATCAGCCATCGCGAAGGCGCTCCGGGCATCGAACGCGCTCGCGAGCGCGGCATCGACGCGCGCGTCATTCCGTCGAAGGGCTTCGAGCGCGAAGCCTATGACCGCCAGGTAGTCGTCGCGCTGCAAGGGAAGAAAATTGATCTCGTCTGCCTCGCCGGCTACATGCGATTGATCTCGCCCTATTTTGTGCAAGCTTTTCGCGGACGCATCCTGAATGTTCATCCGTCGCTTCTACCTGCCTTCCCCGGACTCGAATCGCAGCGCCAGGCCCTCGAACACGGCGCGAAATTCGCCGGCTGCACCGTGCATTTTGTTGACGAAACTCTCGACGCCGGTCCCATCATTTTGCAGTCTGCCGTTCCGATTCGCGACGATGACACGGTCGAATCCCTTTCCGAGCGCATCCTAGCCGAGGAGCATCGCATCTATTCGGAGGCCGTGCGCATCGTCCTCGAAGGCCGCTTTCACATCGAGGGCCGCCGCGTCATAATTCTCTCCGACGCCCCCATGCAAGATCTCGCAAAAGCAAATGTCGCAAAAAATGCCGCGAAAAATCATGTCTGAACCGCGCCACAAGTCGATTGACGAACAGCTCGCCTACATTCGCAAAGGCGCGGCCGAAATCATCCCCGAGGCTGAACTTCGCGCGAAGCTCGAACAATCCGTGAAATCCGGCAAGCCGCTGCGCGTCTATCTCGGCGTAGACCCCACAGCGCCGGACATTCACCTCGGCCACACCGTCGTTCTGCGCAAGCTGAAACATTTCCAGGACATGGGCCACACAGCCATTTTCCTCATTGGCGATTTTTCTGCCATGATCGGCGACCCCACGGGACAATCCGAAACGCGCCCTCCGCTCTCGCGCGAGCAAGTGGACGCCAACGCAAAAACGTATCTCGCGCAGGTCTACAAGATTCTCGACCCGGAAAAAACCGAAGTCCGCTACAACAGCGAGTGGCTCGGCAAAATGTCGAGTTACGACGTAGTGCGCCTCTGCGGCCACTATCGCCTGGCGCGCATGCTCGAACGCGAGGATTTCCGTTCGCGCCTCGAGAAAAATCTTCCGATTTCCGTTCACGAGCTGCTTTACCCGTTGCTCACCGCGTGCGATGCCGTCGAACTCAAATCCGACGTCGAGCTGGGCGCCACCGAGCAGAAGTTCAACATTCTGGTGCACCGCGAAATTCAGCGCGAGTACGGCTTGTCCCCGCAGGTAGTGTTCACCATGCCGATTCTCGTCGGCCTCGACGGCGCGAAGAAAATGTCCAAGAGCCTCGGCAATTACGTCGGCATCACAGAAGCCCCGAAAGACATGTTCGGCAAACTCATGTCCATTTCCGACGATTTGATGTGGTCTTACTATGAACTGCTCACCGATTTCGAAGAGCGCGTCATCGTGCGCCTAAAAGAAGAAGTCCGCTCCGGCGTCCTGCATCCCATGGACGCCAAAATGCAGCTCGCCCACACCATCATCGCCAACTCCCACGGCGAAGCCGCCGCCCGCGCCGCCAAGGACGAATTCCAGCGCGTCTTCCGCGATCGCCAAGCGCCGGAAGATGTGCCAAACTACTCCGTGCCCAAGCGTACTTGGCCGTACCGCCTGGCGTGGCTACTGGCGGAATCGAAACTCGTGGACTCGCGCGCTGAGGCTGATCGTTTGATAAAGCAGGGCGGCGTCGAAATCGACGGTCGGCGCATCGACGACGTAAAACACCAGGTCAACCTGTCGAAGCCAGGTAGTAGCTTCCTCCTCCGCGCCGGCAAAAAGAAATTCCTCCGCATCATGGTCGAGTAGTGCACTCACCTGCTCGTTGCTGCTGGCGGATGAGTTAGAGTCGGATTAGAATTGCGATTTAGCGACCGATGCCCACTAGAGCGCTATCGCTTACCCTCGTCGCAATGCTCGCAGCTTCCTTTGCTAGGTGCGTGCCTGCACGGAAGTCGGTTTCTCCGCCACGTGCTGAACAGTTTTCTTCACAAACGGCTGTAACAGCCCAAGCGCTTCCCATCTACCCGGATTCGACCGATGGGTTGGAGAGCCTTATGAACGATATGCTCGCGCTCACCAAGAAAGGCGACAGCGCAGCTCTTGCGCTCTATGTTGACTCGTTGGTGCTGCCGCATTGGCAGGATTGGTTTAGATCGCGATTCGGCGATGAAAACTGCGGAGCACAACAAATGGCCGCGAACGATTGCTTGGGCTCGCGCCTCGCCTTCGCCTATGCTGCCATCGCGAGCAAGCTGCCAACTACTGCTGCCGCAACAATGAAGGATCTGCTCGATGAAAAATTGATGAGCTTCGAAGCTGTCAACTATTCTGCGCCCTGCGCTGCCCCTGTCCGAATCATTCCGATTCGAAAGCTGGTGGCTGATCTTTCGACCACCCCGATACTATCGCCTGTTTTGTCCGGACTTGTGCAGCACAATGAGCCAATCTACGTGTTATGGGCCTACAGTGACAGGCAAGAAACGACGATAGCTTTTTTCGTATATTCCGAAGGTGCGTTTCGATACATAGGAATGCCGCATCCAGCGTCACAGGAAGAATTCGCTAGCAAAACAGCTCCACCGACGCCCGCCGAGCTGACAGACGATGAGCTAAACGCTAGGCCAGTCCTTGCCAACCAGGCGCTTGCACAACGAACCGCTGTTCTCCATGTCCTTATCGGAACAGACGGGACCGTGCGCGACGTCCCGTATGTTCGCGGCCCGGAAGCCTTCAAGGATGCCGCGATCCAAAAGGTCAAAGAAAAAAGATTTCAGCCGATGTCGCTTGGAGGCCATCCTGTTCAGGTATCGACCTGCGTTAACCTAACGGCCCCCAAATGACCAAACATTATTTGTGCGTCCCCGCATCGAACGCATCGGTTCCCGCCAAGCGGCCGTCGACTGTCCCAGGAATCAGCGGCGTGCCGGCGTTCAACTCAATTGAACCGTTTCGATGATCGGCGATGGTGATGTTGTTGGCCGTCAACGTGCGTCCTAAAGCTTGATTGAAATTCGCAAGCGCAATTTCATAGTTTGCTTTGGCCTGCAGTTCACTCAGCTTCGCACCGTTCAGGGCCAAGACGTATTGAACAATCTTGAATGTGTCCGAATTCCCGAAATTGAACTTCTTCACTTCGTAGTCGTACGATTCTTGCGCGAGTTCCGTTGCCTTTGTTGCTTGTTCCACCTGCGCTGCGTCTAGTTTCACTGCTGTCAGCGCCTCCTTCACGTTCGAGAAGATTGTGCTCCGTTGCCGTTGGTCGGAAAGTTTGTCTCTGCGTTCAATCAATTGATCCTGGGCATTCGCGGCCTGAGCGGAACGATTGCGCAAGGGAAGATTCAGATTCAAGCTCGCGGCATACTCGGGCGACCGGTTTTGGAAGATCTGGGAGTAAGCGCTGCCAATGCCTCCGGGGATTGTGGCCCCGATAGTGCCGTTTGCTACGCCTAAGAAGATAGGGATGCCATTGGAAGTCACTTGAGTCCCAGTCTGATCGACGACGGGTTCTGTGAGCACTGGCGAAAATGTCCCATTGGGAACGAAAGCCCCCGCTGTATTCCCGCTCAAACCCACGCTGACGTATTCGCCGGATAACGTGAGCGTTGGCAAGAGCGAGTTCTTTGTTGCCCGGACGTCATACCGGTCGTTGCGTAGCGTAAGCTGGTCGACTTGCAGTTCGGGCCGGTTCGCGTAGGCCTCCTTGACGGCATCCTCCAGCGCGACATCAGAGGCCTGAGGCGTTACTTCGAGCGGCGTTGTAGGCACTATTTCCACTCCCCTGAGCCTCGGATCCGATGGGTCCTTCGTGATCAGGTTGCGTAGGACGTCTTCTTGCACACTCTCGTTGACTTGCGCGCCGATTAAAATTTGATTGCCTTGGGCAATGGAAGCTTCCGCGAAGACGACATCGCTCGGACTCGCCGTGCCAATTTTTAGCCGGCGCTGGTTATCGTCGTAAAGCCGCTGGTAACCCGCCAGCGTTTGCTTGGCGGTTTCGATGGCCTGCCGGTCAAAAACCAGCGTCCAATATTGTGCCTGGACCTGAGTGATCTCAGTGATCACTGTCTCTTCGAATTGCAGTTGCCCGATCTTGGTGTTGTTCTTGGCCTCGAGAATAAAGCGCGTGTGAGGCAAAAACCCCCAGCCGTTCAGCAAAGGCTGCTGAATTTGGGCAACTAGGGCAGATGTCAGGGCGGGATTGAAAAAGTTCGCCGACGGCGATGACGAACTTCTGTTGTTATTGAGCTGCACATTGAACACAGTTCCGCTGTGGAATTCCTGTGTGTAGCTTAGGTTGACCTGCGCATTGTGGCTGGTCTGCGTGATGGCCCCGGAACTGGTGCCGACGCCACTCGACAACGGATTGTTTACGCTCTGTGAGATGTCGCTGATGCTGGAATTCACAGCGATCACAGGATCAAAGCTGCCTCCTCCACCTCCACCAATCACGAATTGGCCCAAAGGAGCGCCGCCGCCTTCGGCGTTGAGAATATTGGTTTCATCGATCCACGGTGTGTATTCAGCCACCCCAATATTGAGATCGTTTTCCAGCGCCAGGGCAATCGCGTCCTGAAGGCTCAGATTCAACTTGCCATCCTGAATCAGGCTGTAAACGTTTGGACTGTTCATCAGATTAGGTTGAGGTATATTTTGGCCCGTATAGGCGGCGAAGATATTCGGCAACGTCCGTTTGCCCTTGCTGTAGTCGCGCCTCAAAAGAAAGCTTGTGTAAGGAATGGCTGCGTTCGGTTTTGCAGCCGCCGGCGTTTGCGGTGAGCTCTGCTGTGGAGCTGGTCCCTGGGCGAATGTTGGCGCGCCGATAGCCAGCGAACCCACAAGATAAAGAACAACAACGACGCGAATCAGCCTTCCTGTCATAAGTCTTATCCCCTTCCATCAGATTTTGAATATGGCTGCTTACGGCCCAAATTTAGACAAAGAAGTACCGCAGTCGGACACCAAGTCAGTCATTTCAAAGCACGATGGCAGCCAACTGTATGTGTCTGTAACTACAAGACTAGTCTGATATCTTCTCCCGAGGTTTGTCCGCAATCGGACGCTCTAAACCAGGAATGGACACACCCCATCGAGGTCAACTACATAGGTAGCATCATCTTCGGGTGGCGCGAATGCGCTTGAGAGCAGGCGGCCAAATTCGAGGAGTTCTTCGGCGGAGCGGCTCACCAGTTCAAAATGTGGGAACCGGCGCACAGTGTCAAGCCGATCGAAAAGGGAAAGACGAAATTCGAAAAGCGAAACTCGAAATCAAAACGGGAAATCAAGCGCGACCAGAGTATTATTCCGCAGGTCTTTCTCATCCCATGCCGGCAAAGAACATATTGACTCGCCTGAAGGGCGGAGACCGGCGAAGCATCGGGCGCTCCGACGAAGTAGCGGCGATTGTGTCCAAGAATCCACGATTGTTTCCTGCACTGATGGCGGGGTTGTGGTCCGATGATTTACTAGTGCGGATGCGCGCTGCTGACGCGGCCGAAAAAATTACGCGGAAGAATCAAGAGCTACTTCAGCCGTACAAGAAGGAACTGCTGGGTTTGATGGCGGACGCCGAGGAGCAAGAAGTGCGGTGGCATTTGGCGGCCATGATTCCACGGCCTACGCTGAACATTAAGGAACGGCAACTCGCGACATCTCTGCTGAACAGCTATTTGGAAGGTCGCAGTTCCATTGTAAGGACTTTCGCTCTTCAGGGACTGGCCGATTTGGCGCAGGACGACGCAAGCATGAGGCCCGCTGTCGTAGAGGTTTTGCGCGAGTCCGCTCGAAACGGCACACCTGCGATGAAAGCTCGGAGCCGAAAACTGCTGCTACGCTTAGAACGCGGCTGAAACTCCGAGGCAGGCGGGAGATTCAGCGGGCGGCGCTGATGTTGCGTGCGAGTTTCGAGGCGAGGTAGTCGGCGGCGTGGGCGGGCTCGTGGGCGAAGTGGATGAGGCGCTCGGTGGATTCGCCCCATTTGGAGGCGTGGCCGATTTCGACTTCACGGACGCGCTCGATGATGGGCTGCCAGAAATCGCCGAGGGCCACGAAGGGCTTGTCGCGCATCACGCGCTTGTTGATCATTTCCCAAACGACGGCGAGTTCGACGAGCGTCCCGGTGCCGCCGGGGCACGCGACGTATCCCGAGCCGATGCGCACCAACTCGAAGAGGCGCTCCTGCCACGTGGCGACGCGCACTTCTTCATCCACCCAGCGATTCGCGCGCGTGCGGAAAAACTCAGCGGTGACGGCGAGCGTGCGCCCGCCCGCCTCTTTCGCCCCGCGTGACACCGCTTCCATCACGCCTCCGTAGCCGCCGCTGCAAACGACAAATCCCTGCGCGGCCAGCGCGGCGCCCAAGCTCTGCGCCATCGCGTAATGCGAGTCGCCCTCGCGCGGGCGCGAGCTGCCGAAAACGGTGATTATCTTGCGGGAGTCTTTCCTAGGTTGCGCCTGTGGCTTGCGATTTTCGCGAGCGGCATTCATTCGATTTTCTTTTTAGACTTTTTCGCGGGCGCTTTCGCGGGTTTATTCGAGGTGGTCCCGAGTTCCTCGACCATCGCTTGGGCGATTGTGTCGAGGACGTGCGTGGCATCGCGGCTCGCGCCGCCATTGTGATTATCGAACATCGAAAAAATCAGATGTTCGCCGTGAAGCGTGGTCGCGAAGCCTGAGATGGCCTGCGTGTGCTCCACGGAACCGGTTTTCGCTTCAATGCGGCCTTCGGCGGAGGTGCCTTTCATGCGGTTGTCGAGCGTGCCGTCAACTCCCGCGACGGGCAGCGTGGTGGCGTACGCATCGCCCCACGGTTGACGCCGGCCATATTCCAGAAGCGAGACAACTGCGCGCGGCGTGACAAGATTCTGGCGCGAGAGGCCGGAGCCGTCGTTGACGAGCACGTCGCCGAGCGGTATGCCGATGGAGGCAAGAAACTGCTGCTCGATTTTCAGGCCAGCGGTGAGCGAGCCTTCGGCGCTTTTTTCTTTCGCAACCGTCCGCAACAAAATTTCGGCGTGGAGATTCTCGCTGACTTTGTTCAACACGCGCACAATCTCGATGAGCGGCGGCGATTGGCGCTCGGCAAGTACCAGCGTGTTCGTCTCCGGAGCGGGTGTTTGCGGGAGTGCTTGGGGCGGATCGAACGTCATGCCGTCCGAAGGCGGAGGAGCGTGCAGCGCGCGCGCGTCGCCGGTGACGCGAATGCCCCGCGCGAGAAGCATTTGCTTCAGCACGTGAGCGGTGTAATCGGCGGGCTCGGGCATAGCCATCGCCAAATCGATGGGCGCATGGCCGAGCGGGATAGAACCGCGCACCAGGAATGGCTTGGGGCCGGGGTTTTCGACTGTATTGAAATCCGGTTGCGAGCCGGCAGCTCCGGTGGTGACGCTGTAGGCGTACACGTCGTAGCCGGGCCACGGCTCGACAGCGACCCACGCGGGCGCGCCCACGTGATCGCCGGGCGTGACTTTGACGTCGAGGCCGTTGTCGTCGAAGCAAATCGCGCTGACTGCTGCGCCATAATCAAACGGCATATCGCCGACGGCCCAGCCTTCAGGGAATGGCTCGTAAGGGAAATATGTGTCGTCCGCGATAATATCGCCGTCGATTTCCTTCACGCCCTTCGCGACGATTGCGTCAACCAGTTCGCCGAGCGGCTTATCTGACGGGCCGTCGATGGAGTTTTTCGCGTCGTAAGGAATGCGGCGATTGGAAAAATCCGGGTCGCCACGGCCGACGAGCGTCAGATCACCGCGCAGACGGCCCGCCGCATCCAGGGTGCCGCGCGTTTCGACTGTCGTGCGGAAGCGATAATCCGGCCCGAGCATGGCCATGGCGAGCGTGGTGGTGAAAAGCTTGGTGTTCGAGGCGGGCGTGAAATAGCGGTCGGCGTTCAGTTCATAGAGCGTCTTGCCGGTGGCCGCGTCCACGATCAGCACTCCGACAAAAGATTTCTGCGCCACCGGAATCGCCAGGGCAGATTCGACGCGCTGTTGGAACCGCGCGACATCGGCGAGAACGCGCGCGGCGGACTTCTTGGGCGGCTGGGCGAAAACATACGGCGAGAATGCGAGCATCGTAGCGACGAGCGTACTGATCACCATGGATTTCGACTTGAGCTTCCTCACGAACTTCGTGGCGAATTTTGTGTCGACGTTCGCGAATTGATGCTGACGCACGGTCTCTCCCTTGCGAATATTTTGCGGCAATATTTTGCAACC
>DASRQP010000305.1:0-3566 GCA_035696585.1 Candidatus Acidiferrales bacterium
GGGTTCTTCGGCGGAGGCATCTCTACGGGTGAGTGGACGCACGTCGGCGGATGCGAGAGCGGATTCACGATTCCCGATCCGGCCGACAATAACATTATTTGGTCGGCGTGCTACGACGGCGAGCTGACGCGCATGGATTTGCGCACCGGCCAGGCCCGCAGCGTGACCGTGTGGCCCGACGCGACGTATGGCTGGGCTCCCGCGGATGTCAAATACCGCTGGCACTGGACTTTTCCGATCGACGTGTCGCCGCACGATCACAATCGCGTTTATGTTGGCAGCCAGTATGTTCATGAGACGGTGAACGGAGGGCAGAGCTGGCGCGTCATTAGTCCGGATCTGACAACGAATGACAAAAATCACCAGAAAAGTTCCGGCGGAATTGCCGCGGATAACTTGATGACGTTTGATGGGTCGACGCTTTACGCCATCGCGGAATCGCCCTTGACCGATGGACTGATTTGGACAGGAAGCAACGATGGCCAAATAAACCTCACGCGCGATGGCGGAAAAAACTGGACGAATGTGACGAAGAACATTCCGAATCTGCCGCCGTGGGGAACAGTCGAGAATATAGAGCCGTCGCGCTTCAACGCGGGCACGGCGTACGTTGCCGTGAACTTCGAGCAGGTTGGCAACTATGATCCCTATGTTTATAAGACAGCAGATTACGGACAGTCGTGGCGGCTGATCAGCGACGGAGTTCCGAAATCGGTAAACAGTAGTGCCCACTGCATCATTGAAGATCCGGTGCGCAAGGGAATGCTGTATCTCGGAACGGATAATTCGGTTTATGTGTCGTGGGACGACGGCGGACATTGGACGGCGCTGCGCAACAATATGCCTCCGGCGCCCGTCTACTGGCTGACGGTACAACCGCAATTCAACGACCTTGTAGTGGCGACGTATGGACGAGGAATCTGGATTCTTGATGATGTCACGCCGCTGCGCGATTATGACGCGTCTCAGAATTCAGAGGCATACCTTTTCAAGCCGCGGGCGGCGTATCGTTTCCGGACGTTCGATAACTCGCGAGAGAGCGATGTGGGCAGCCAGGTTATGGGCCAGAATCCGGCCTACGGTGCTGACATTAATTTTTATGTGAAGACCGGCGCAAAGAAAATACAAATTACGATTGCGAGCGCGGACGGAAAAATCGTTCGAACAATCGAAGTCAAGGATGGCGCGAAACCAGGCCTTAATCGTGTGTGGTGGGATCTAAGATACGATCCGGCCACGCCCGTGAAGCTGCGCACGAGCCCGCCGGGCGAGGCGTGGGTGGAAGTTCCAAAAACGGGCTTCCGTCCAGTTGTAAGCTGGGCTCACTTTGACGGAGCGCCGCGCGCGGTGCCGGGGAAATACACCATAAAGTTGACGGTCGACGGAAAGGAATTCACCGCGCCGCTGGAAGTGCTCCCCGATCCGCATACGCTCGGCTCGCAGCAGGATGTCGAAAGCGAAGTACGGTTCCTGCTGCAAATCCGCGGCGAAATGAGCGATGTCGCGGAGATGATCAATCACATCGAACGAACGCGCAAACAACTGCAAGACGTGCAGAAGATGTTGGGAGATGAAACGAAATACGCGCCTGTGGTAAAGGCGGCGAAGGCGCTGGAGCAAAAAGCCGTCGTCGCGGAAGGGAAATTGGTGGACCCTGCGCTCACGGGGCGCACTGAAGATTCGTTCCGCGCGCCCATGGGCCTCTATGAGCGATTGACTTATCTGGGCGCGCTACTCAACGGCTCGCCGGGCGAAGGTTCGAGCGGCGCCGATCTTCCTCCGACAGACCAGGCTGTTGAGGTCAACAAGGAATTTCAGCAGCAGATTGCCGACGCGCGCAGGGCGTTTGAGGAATTAACGACCAGAGACACAACCGCATTCAACGAAGCAGTGAAAGCGAATCACCTGGCGCTTTCAATTTTGCCCTAGAGGCGCAGAAGCTCGCGCTGTTTGCAGGGGCAGACCAAAAGCATTGATCCAGAGGCGCGCGCCCGGAGCTCGAATCGCAAGGCGACCCGCGAACCGTTCCTCGTTTTCCGCGCCACTTCTAGCGGCTTGTTGAAAACCGATCCCAGAACTTCAGGGGCTAAAGCCCACGAAGAAAACACGGCTTATATCGCGGCTGAAGCCGCGACCCGCAGAACTCCCGGACTTCTTTCAACAAGCGGCTAGGGAATGTTGGCGCAGCCGTGATATTTGTTCGAGTACTCGGGCTGAACCTCATAAGTCTTGGCGCCAATCACGAACGCACCGTACCCGAAAGTCGGCGTCTCGCACAGGTCGCCAATCTCTGCGCCAAGGACCGGGAGCGAACTTTGCGCAACCCACCCACTGGGCGGATCCGGGTCGGTGATGGTTTCAAACGTCTCGTGCGAGAGAACGCTGCTAGTCGAATCGATAAGCGCGCCATTCGGGCTCGGCTGCACCACTTCGCATCCGGAAACGGCCTGATAGGGCTCAACCGTGAAAAGCACGTGACCGATGTCGCTGAATGTCACGCTGGAGTGATACGCGCAGAACGTGAATGTCGCCGTGTTATTGGGGGAGTAGCACGAGGATGTGCCGACGAAACAAACGTCTACTCCGCTGGGCAAAAATACGTGATAGATGTGGCCATACCCTGTGCCAATTAATTTTGCCGCGGAATGTACGATTTGAAGAATGTCGTTGTCGCTGAGGGCGGTGAACACGGGATAAGTCACGCTGGCTGCCCCGCCCACCGTGTAGCGGCCATTGGTCGTCAGTCCCACATATTGGTCTGTCACATGGATGAACGTGCTGTTGTCTAGATTGGTCAGGAACGTTGCCGGAGTTCCCCAGCAAGTGGCTGCGCAGTCGACGTAGATCGGATTGGATTGCGCGGACGTGACGACTTTTCCGTGCAAGGGATTCATCAGGTCAGACGGATAGAAGCCCGGCGCGGGCAATGACGGCACGGTAGTCGTAGACGTAAGAGATTCTGCGGCTGTCTGTTCGAGATTTGTAACGCCCGGAGAGACGGCAAGAGCGCCAGACGCGTTCTGTAAGGGTGAATACTGATGCGAACGGGTCGTATTCACAGGCAGAATGTGGACCCGATACGCCGAAGTCATGCTGGCGGCCACCTGGTCGTTGGCGTCAACCTGCAAGCGGAGAGTCGGCTGCGTCTCCGATTGAGCATCCTGCGCGTTCATTTTTCCGGCCGGGAAAATCAAAGCAATTATCGCCGCGGCCGCGACCCATTGGATTAGGGTTCGCGGATGCTGCTGTCCGTTTACGGTCGAGATTTTCATGAGTGTGAGCCCTCCTTTTCAGCGCCGCGCGGAACTACGGGGGCGCGTGTCTCTTCGAGCGGAAAACCAAACTTTGCATTCGGAATTTCCGATTCAGGGCACCAGTGGCCCGTCTATACACCATGCCGCGCAGCCGATTCAAGTTTATTTCCTAAAGGGTGGTCGGAAGCGGGATACCAACGCAACCTAGGCGACTGAGGGGTGTTTGGTGTGCCAATCCGTGTGTTCTTGAAAGAGCCGCGCCGCCGCGATCACTCGGTCGTCGTTGAGCGCGCGTGCCATGAATTGAATACC
>DASRQP010000306.1:0-2049 GCA_035696585.1 Candidatus Acidiferrales bacterium
ATTTTCCTCGCGCGCGACCGCCTGGGAATCAAGCCCCTCTACTACGCCACGGTAGAGAACAAATTCTTTTTCGCCTCCGAAGTGCGCGCGATTCTCGCCAGCGATTGCATCCCGCGCCGTCTCTCCACCGAAGCTCTGTCGAGTTATCTGCTTTTCGGTTCGGTCGGCGAACCCCTGACTCTCGTCGATGGAGTGTATTCCCTCCCGCCAGGTCATTGCGGCTACGTTTCGTGCGATCAGCCGTCCGCATCGTTTCGGCCCCGCGCCTATTGGAGCGCTGCCGATGCCGCCAAACCGGATGCTGCCGAGCCGCAGGGAACTTCGCCAGTCGCGCGAGTGCGAGCGGCACTCGAGGATTCAGTCCGCTGCCATTTGCTTGCGGATGTGCCCCTGGGAATTTTCTTGAGTAGCGGCGTTGACTCCACGGCGCTCGCCGCTTTGGCTAGTCGCCAGCGTTCCGGCATAAAAACATTCACGGTGGTTTTTCCGGAGCAGGAATTCAGCGAAGCCGCGCTCGCCCGCCGCACGGCCGACCACCTCGGAACCGAGCATTCCGAGTTGCTTTTGAGCGGCGATGAAATGCAGTCGCATCTCGACGATGCCGTTGCCGCTTTCGATCAACCGAGCGCCGATGGCATAAACACGTATTTCGTATCCTGGGCGGCGCGCCAAGCCGGTCTTAAAGTCGCGCTCTCCGGCCTGGGCAGCGACGAAATCTTCGGCGGCTACTCCACGTTCAATTCCACTCCCCGCGTAGCACGTATGATGGCATTCTCCCGATTGCTTCCATCTCCGTTGCGCCAGGCGGGAACAGCCCCTCTTCGCGCGTGGGCCAGACACGCGTCACATCCCGATTCAATCCTCAAACTCGCCGGCGCGTTTTCGGGTCCGGCCGATTTCCCTCATCCGTATTTCTTCACGCGAACGCTCTTCCCGCCACGAACCGTGTCGCAGCTTCTTCGCGCCAATCGCGCGGTCCGGGAAAGTTCTTTGAGTTCCGCCTGGATGACCGCGGCGGCCGCCGAAGCCGCCCAACTTGACCCTTTCACTGCGGTTTCCTGGCTGGAAATTCGCTCTTATCTCGCGAACATGCTCCTTCGAGACACCGATACCATGAGCATGCGCCACTCGCTCGAGGTCCGCGTTCCATTCTTGGATCATCCGCTCGTCGAATTGACGCTCAGTCTTCCGGCACCGGTAAAAAACAGGACAGGCGTGCGCAAGGCCCTGCTCATTGAGGCGCTTGGAGACCTCTTGCCGAAAGAGATCGCGTCCCAGACTAAACGTACATTTACGTTGCCTTGGGAACATTGGCTACGCGGCCCGCTGCGAGATCGCGTCGAATCTGCACTCACAAATTGTGACCAAACCCTTGGCGATATCATCGACAAGACGGAAGTTAGAACTGTCTGGCAGAACTTCTTGGCCGGGCGTACGAGCTGGTCGCGGCCCTGGAGTTTATTTGTGCTCAATGAATGGGTGCGCCGAAACTTGGCCGGAGTTGCCGAACGCCCGATCGATAAGGACAAAAAGGTCGCTTCCGCGCTATCCTAATCAGGGTCAACAGGCATTCCCATCTTCCGCAAGAGGAAATTAACAGGCGCATGATTATCTTGGGAATCAACGCGTACCACGCAAATGCGTCGGCGGCTATCGTCGTCGATGGTCGCCTGGTCGGGGCGGTCGAAGAAGAGCGCCTGAATCGCGTGAAGTATGCCGCCGGACTGCCGGTTAAGGCCATCCAATACTGCTTGGAAGCGGCCGGAGTCAAGTTATCTCAAGTCGATCACATCGCAATTCCACGCAACCCGTGGGCGCGCCTCGGTACGAAAATGCGTTTTGCTTTGCGCATGCCCCGCTTTGCCCTCGAACGCGTGAAAGTCCTATCGCGCTTCGCCGGAATCAAAGAAGAGCTCGCTACCGCATTCGAACTGGATCCGCAAAGCATTCGCGCGCAATTTCATCGCATTGAACACCACCAGGCTCATCTAGCCAGCACATTTTTTGTCTCCCCTTTTGACCGCGCCGCCGTGCTCTCTGCAGACGGTT
>DASRQP010000307.1:0-8908 GCA_035696585.1 Candidatus Acidiferrales bacterium
GCCAGGTCCTGCATCGTGATCAAGCCGCCATCCTGTGCCATCTGCGAGGTCAAATCCTGCGCCGTTTTCCCCGCATAAAATTCCTGCGGCCCATTTTTAGCGATCCGTTCCAGCGTCGCGGCTAGTTCCGGCTGGCGGAAAATCTCTCCGGTGGAATAAAGTGTTCCATCCTTCAGGAAAATTTTCTTGCTCTCCGGAAATTGTCCCAGTCGATCCGCCGACCCGCGCAGTGACCCCGCCAGTTTGTCGCCCAACGGGAAGCCGTCCTTCGCCAGCCGAATCGCCGGAGCCATGTCTTCGGCCAGCGTCAGTTTCCCATAATGTTTTTGCGCAAACGCCAGCCCAGCCACCGTCCCCGGCACGCCAATCGCCAGATACCCTGTCGTCGACCTGCCCGGAACCACTTTTTCATCTGCGCCCACATACATATTTCGTGTCGCGCGCCCGGGCGCCTCTTCGCGGTAGTCGACGAATTTCGCCGTCCCGTTGTGCATACGCACCAGCATGAACCCGCCGCCACCGATGTTTCCCGCCGCCGGCTCGACCACGGCAAGTGCAAATCCCACAGCCACCGCTGCATCTACCGCGTTTCCGCCCTTCTTCAAAATCTCCACGCCCGCTTCCGAACCCAGCGCCTCATCGCTCACCACCATCGCATGCGCCCCGCGCACTGCCGTGGGCGGCCACGCCGGATGTGTCGTTTCTCCCGCGGACGAGTATTCCCGCGGCGTCGGCTGTTGTGGTTTGGCCTGCGCGCAGACCATCGCAGCGCAGCAGAAGAGGTTCACAGCAACAAAAGCAGCTTGCAGTTTTATTCGCATCGGAGCCTCGAATCTATTCGATTCGCCAGAGCCCGTCAAGCAGCCGAGTCTGCGGCCAAATCAAGGCGTGTGGTCGAGGCGCTTGGCGCGCTGGTCCATGCCGCCCTGGTGGAGAATCAGCTCCGTGGCGCGGCCATCGCTGCCGGTGACGAAAGTGATTTGGGCGTCCACCGGCTTGAGAAAATAGTCGCGAGGCCCCTCTGGAAATAGCTGAAGTTTCTGCTGGCCGGTTGCCTGTACGAACAGATGATCGTTCTCACGAGTAACGGTCAAAACGAAACCCGGAGCCAGTTGGTAGCCGCCGACGTAGCCGTCGAAGAGCTTGGGATCGACAGCGACCTCCGTGTGTTGTTTGGGAGGAGGCGGCATCAGCGCCGGATTCAGAAGGCCGGCGATGTGATGGGCCATTTGGGCCGGATTACCGGCATCCAAATTCGTCAGGACGACGACGGTTAGGCTGTCATCAACGTACCTCGAAATGTCACACGTGAAACCTTGCCACGCGCCACCATGTTCGATGATCTTGTGCCCGTTCAGAGTGTTGATTTCCCAACCGAAGCCATAATGAGCGGGATTCGGACCGCCATTATTTAGCGGATACACGGTCCAGATGCGGTTGAGGCTGGATTGTTTTAAGAGGCTCGTCCCATACAAAGCGCCGTCCCACTTGGCGAGATCCAGCACATTGAAGTAGAGCGTGCCATCGGCGGTCGAATTGAAAGTAGGGGACACCCAAGTCTGATTTCGAAGCTTGTCGCCGTCCAATTCGTAGCCGGAGGAGCGATTAGGAATGATGTCGGCGTCGCTGATAAGGCGAGTTGAAGTCATGCCGAGCGGCTTGAAAATGTGCTCCGTGAGATAGTCGGCGTAGAACTTGCCGGTAACCTTGTGAATCATGATTCCGAGCAACAAGTAATTGGTATTGCGGTATGCCCACTTCTCGCCGGGCGCAAACTCGATGGGCAAGGCCTCGGTTTTCTTCAGCAGCTGGTCCTCGGTGAAATCGAGCCGGATGTAGAAGGGACCGTTTGCCCCTACGCGTTCCTCGGATTCATATTCGGCCAGCCCGGACGTGTGCGAGAGAAGGTTCTTCATGAGGATGGGTTTCCAGCTGGCGGGCGCATCGGGGAAATATTTGGTGATGCTGTCGTCGAGACCGACCTTGCCTTCCTCGACCAACATCATGATGGCGGCGGAAACGAACTGCTTGCCCACCGAACCGGACTGGAAAACGGTTTCGGGTGTGACAGGGACATCCAATTCGACGTCGGCGAGGCCGTAGCCTTTCGCCAAAAGGATTTGTCCGCGATGATAAATGCCAACCTCTGCGCCGGGGATGTGCTCTTTTGCCATTTCGGCGGAGACGTATTGCGCGATGCTGGCCGTTTGTTCGGGAGCTAGGGTGGGCGCAGATGAGTTTGTCGTCTGGGCACGTGCGGCAATCGGCAGGCAGGCAATCATCAAGAGGCAAACGACGGTACAGCGATTCTGGGCTATTGCGTGAGTCAGAGACATTTTTCCTCCGAGCGCGAGCGTGGCGACCGTCGCGCGCTGCAAGACTTGGTCGGGATGTTTGGCCGATGGTGCTTCGAAGATATACGTGGTAACAGGTAAAAGGTTCCAGGCACAGGCTTGGGTGAGCTTTATTCGCGGAGGAACATCGACAAGGATGGCGACCTACTTCACAGCAAGCGCCCAAATCAGATATCCGATCAGGGCTGCCGCACCACTGCCTCCGATTAAAATGGCAGCAAGCTGCATGATTTCGGACGCCGTGAGCGGCCTTCGCTCGGCAGAGGGAAGCGACTCCCCAGGATCCAGCAGGCCTACCGAGGTGAATCTTCCCGGCGGCCTACGGCCCATCTGCGCCGACGGTTGTGTTTCCGGCTCATAGGGCCACTCGGTGAATTCATGCGGCATGGAGCAATCCTCCGTCGGCCCAGTTCGTCGAGCAAGCGTCTCGGCGTCCGACCTCTCCTCGGGCGCCCTGGTTACGCGTCCTCGCGCAGGAATTCCACGCGCGCATTTTGCGGCATTAGATCTGCGGCTTTCGCGCGAGCGATGAGTTCGTCCACGGCCTTGCGCCCTTCTTCCCCAAAGTTCAGCGTCCAGCGATTCACGTACATGCCAACGAATTTATCCGCCAGTGCCGGATCCATGTCGCGCGCGAATTGCAGCGCGTAATTCAGCGCTTCTTCGCGATGATCCAAAGCGTAGCCCACGCTCTCGCGAATCGCGCGCGCCACTTGCCGCGCCAGGTCCGTACTCAACGAACGTCGGATCGCATTTGCGCCGAGCGGCAGCGGCAGCCCCGTTTGCTCCTGCCACCACACGCCAAGATCCACCACGCGGTGCAGTCCCGCCGCCGCGTAGAGCAATTGCCCTTCGTGAATCAGCAGCCCCGCTTCCACTTCTTTCGCGCTCACCGCATCCAAAATCTTGTCGAAGGGCATCGTCACCGTCTCGACGCCCGCTTCAAAAAGTTTGAGCACCAGATACGAAGTCGTCCGCGTCCCGGGAATTGCGACTTTGCATCCCTTCAATTCGTTCTTCTTCATCGCGCGCGACGAAACCACAATCGGCCCATAGCCTTCGCCGAAGCTCGCGCCGCAATCGAGCAAGATATATTTATCCGCCAAAAACGGATACGCATAGACGCTCACTGCTGTCACGTCGTATTTTTCTTCCTGCGCGGCTTGATTCAGCGTCTCGATGTCGGAGAGCACGTGCGTGAATTTAATTCCCGGCACGCGCAGCTTGCCCGTCGCCAGCGCGTAGAACATGAACGCGTCGTCGCTATCCGGCGAGTGCGCAATGCGAATTTCTGAAGTTTGCGTTGTTGCAGTTCGTGCCGCCATAGGGTTCGCTTCTCCGGTAGCCATTACGCGCACTCCTCCGGCCTTCGTTGCGGCTATTCGGCGGCATTCACAGAGCCACTGAGGCTCTTCTGCGGTAACTCGTGGAGTGAATTCCGGCCGGCTGGGGGCGCCGTTTTAGACGCCACAGCATAACACAAAATTCCCTGTGCAGGCTTGTGTCAAACTGCCAGCGGGATGGGTTCGCCGTCAGTCGATGTGGAACAGAAATCCGACCGACGTTCCGACCAACTCCACTCGCTGCGGAGGCAAAGCACTCGATCCCAGATAGTCTCGGCCGTAGCTCACGTTCATTCGAAAACTGACTCGCGGGATGATGTAAAGGTCTACGCCTCCCACGAATTTCATCGCAAATCCAGTTTCGGTCTCTGACCGCGACACATGGACGAAGGGCCCATCCGCCTTGAGTGAAGCAGTCGCGCGCGCAACGCCAAAAAGCACATCGCTAAAAGGAGTCCACCGAGTTCGATTCCGCAGCGTGAACTCGGGTCCGCCGAGAAAGTTAAATAGTCTTGGATTGATGGCAATGTTTTGCGTGAACGTGGGACACGGTGGAGTGCCGCAGAGTGGCTGAACCGTAAAGGCGATCTCGCCGCTGCTGAAATGCGCGGAGACATCGCCCATCACGCCGAAGTATCGTGTGAAATTGCGGATTGCGCCGCCCTCAAATCCACGATCAGCGTTGTCAAAATCCTTATGGACGTTGTTGAAGTCCGTGCTGAAGTCGAAGACATGATCGTTGCTCTCAATTTCGGGGTAGTTACCGAATACCGCAAACTTTGAAAATTGCGCGCTACCCCGCGCCTGCGCAGCCGCCAATTGCACCCACACCGCAGCACACAGAACCACCGCAAGCCATCGGTGCATACCAACCCTCCCAAGCCCACTGTCCAGCTAAGATGATGGCGCCGCCCCCTTCGTACCACCCACTGCGCATGGAAACGCCATTGCGGGCTGCTCCCTCGGTTCTGCAGAGCATACTGCTAATGTGGAGAATTTCCGACAGAAGGTAGGAACCGCATGTCCAAAGAATTCAGGTGTATTGATTCGCGTTTTTATCGAACTCCAAAGTCGGAGGCGTTCGTATGGTCATTACAAGGAAACTCACATCCGGCGAGGGCCACGCTCAGTTTCACGGTCGTCGTTCAAGGGTAAAGCCCGGCAAAGAAATGATCCAGTTCACAACATCGGCGATCACTTCGCTCGAAACATGCCCCGCCCGCGCATATTCTGCGGGTGACGATGGTCCGGTTCCCACAATCAGCAAATGGTTCAGAGTAGGATAAAGCTTTAACTTCGCATTCGTGTGTTCCGCAAGCGCTTTCTGCCAGCCCGCAAAATCCGCAGTCGTCACCTGATAATCGCGTCCGCCCTGCACAATGAATATCGGGATTTCCAATTTGCCCGCTACGGCCGCGGGATCATACCCTCGCAAATCAAGAAAGTACGACGCCGGCACTGTTGCGCCCAGAAGCTTCACATCCATTCCCGGCTTCAAATCCGGACCGTCAATCGTTTTCGCCTCTTCTTCAGCCTGAGGAATCAGCTTTTCGATTTGCGCCGCATTCGGCCCACCCAAATTCGCCTCATAATGAAGCTGCTCGATCATGAGTTTCTCCATCGGACGAGTATTGCCTTCCAGAATTACGATTCCGGCGATCTGCGAATCTCCTGCGGCGATTCGTGGCGCGATATATCCACCTTCGCTATGCCCCGCAACAAAAATATGTTTCGCATCGATGTCGCTCCGCGACGCAAGCAACGCCACGGCCGCGCGCGCGTCATCGATGTATTCATCCTTGACTGTGAAGCTTTCAGCGTCGTCCGTACTCGCCGCGCCATACTGCTTTGTTCGCTTTGTATATCGCAACGCCGCGATTCCACGGCTCGCTAACCCCCACGCGAGATCCTTGAACGGTTTGTTCGGCCCAATCGTTTCGTCTTCATCACTAGGGCCTGAGCCCGGCACGAGCACCACCGCGGCGAACGGTCCATTTCCGTTGGGCAATGTCAGCATCCCAGGCAGCCGCCAGTGGCCGTCTGTCACCGTCACCTGCTCTTCGCGAAACTTGCTCGCATCCGCATACTCAGGTGCAGTCCATTCCGTCGCTGCAGATTCGCTCGCGAGAGCGAAATCCAGCCCCGCGATGTGGCCTTCGGAATCGAATGACCAATGGATGTTCAATTCCGCCCTTTCAAACGCGCACGCCACCGTGACAACGTGGTAGCTTTCACGTGTTTCCAGCGTTGTAGTCTTGATCCGCTGAAATGCTCCCGCTTGTCCAAGGATTTGCGTCCACACTTCAGCCAGTTTTTCCGCCGGCAACGCCGCTGCCATTTTCTGGTTGAATTGCGCGAACACTTTATCGAACTGCTTCGTCGTCAACTCCACAACCGCTTCGCGTCCCAGCGCGCTGTAATCGGGTTGCGGCGTTTGCGCCTGCCCTGCAAAGGTAAGGGTCGCGCAGAAAAGAGCTCCTAAAACCGAGGATTTCATGGCTCACTTCCTGGAGTACTTGTTCGTCTGGTCCGCGTGTCGAAGTATATCTAGCATTCACCAAGAGTAAAAATGACATTCTGCATATAGACAAATTGTTCGCCGCAACGGAACTCAGTACTACGGAGTGCCGGAATCTTTCGATGTGACGATGGGATCATCCACCGTGGCCACCGCGCCGTGCTTGTCCCCTGCGTGAATTTTCCCGTCTTTGTCCAGCAGGAACGACTGTTTTCCGCTTTTCCCGTACGTCGCTGGAATTGCCGCAATTTCAAATCCGGGTTCGCTGTCATCTGCGCCCGCCGTGACGCGATAGCGGAACTTGTACCCATTCTTGCTTCCGGCCGCCAGATCCGCATCAATCAGCTTCGCCGCCTGTGGAGAAATCCCGTCCTTCGCCGGACCAAGTTGCGCCAAAGACTCTGGCAACTTCCCAAACGCTTGCTTGTACGTGTCAATTGCTTGCGCCAAGTTTTGCAACGTGTCAATCGCGTTCTTCTCGTGGTTTTCGATATCCTGCGCAGCCCATTGTTTTTGGAGTTGCGGAATATCGATAAGCAGCAAGCCCAGCGAAAGCAGTTTCCATCGGCTGTCCTCGCGGACTAATCCAAATTGAATGGCATCTTGTCCTGTAACGGTCACGGGAATATACGCGAGGTTCTCATGCACGCGCGCGGCGCCAAAACGGAATTCCATGCCTGCGTCGCTTGCTTCGCAACGCAGAATTTCGTGCCCTTGATTGTCGTTCGCAAGCAGCGGTCTTCCAGGTGTATCGAGGAGCACGAAGCGTTTCATGACGCCTGTCCGTTCATCCGCGGGAAGTCTTTGAAACGCCGCGGTATTTTCGTCGGTTAAATAATTCGCGAAATCTGTCTCGTTTTCCTTGCAAGCTGCGACAAGCGCATTGTTGAGTGCCTCAACGGGATCCGGTTGCGCGGCTTGCTGCGCCTGCGCGAGCAGACTCGGCGCGGCCAAAAGAATCATCACCATCGCCAGGACTCTTATCGTCACGCTCACTTGTGGAATCCAGCTCATGCGTATCCTTACTCCTTGGCCTGCGAGAAAATCGCCGCCAGCTCTTTTGTGAACTTCGACCGTGGCATCACTTCCGTGCAGCCCGCATCGCGTGCCCGTTGCGCCAACTCCGTTTGCACATGCGAGAAAAACCCTATAACGCGAATTTCCGCGAGGCGCACGCGCACCGCTGCGATCACTTCCATCGGAGATTGCCGCGCGTTCAAATCCACCACCACGAGCTTTGGCTGTTGTTTCGCGAATTCCGCCAACAACGCCTCGCCCGTTGAAAACGATTTCAATTCGACACCCGCGTGCTTCGCCGTTTCCATCATCTTCGCCTGAAAGAATATGTCATCCACGAATGCAAATATTTCCGCCACTTATCCTCCGCCTAATTCCGAACGCGAGAATTCCAGCTTCGGTGTATCACGCTCCCGCGCTCGCGAACAAGTCACCGTGGCGTTGGCAATCTCTAGGATGCCGTGCCGCGCAAAATAGCTTTTCAAAATTTCTCCGCGGTATTTCTTCCGCGCCTCCAATTGCGGTATAAAGGAATCGTCGCCAAATTCGCGCGAGGCAAGTTGGAGGTATTGATGAAAGCCGCCCTGGAACCCGCAGCTCTGCCGGGAGTCGCCGTGCTCGAGCAGACGCCCATTATCATCGAGAAGCTCGTTTCGCTCGCCAGTGAAGATCAGTTGCAATGGAAACCCTCGATGGAGCGCTGGTCCATCAGCGAAATTCTCGCGCATTTGGCCGATGTCGAGGTTGCCGGCTTCCGCGAACGCATCGAGCGCATGGCTCAGTCGGACATGCCGCAGCTCGCCGCCTACGATCAGAACGCGCAATATCAAGCGGGGCGCTATACGAGCGGCAAAGCGCGCGAGCATTTGAAAGTATTTTGCCATGAACGCGACCGCAGTCTTTCGTGGCTGCGCTATTTGCCGGAAAGCGTTCTCGCGCGCAAGGGCCAGCACTCCGAGTTCGGCGTGATCAGCGTCGCGCAATTGATGAACGAATGGGCCTTTCACGATCTGGGCCACATTCGCCAGATCGCGGAGCTTTTCCGTTCTCGCGCTTTTTTTCCGGCCATGGGTCCATTTCAAAAGGGCTATACGATCAGGCCATAATTCGAGTTCTTATGGACGAAATTTCGCGCTGCATTCTGGAAGTATTCGACGAGCTGGGCCGCAACACGCTTGACCTTCACGCGCTGATGGAAATCGCGGGCGGCAGCGATCCCGCGCGCCGAGACAATATTCCCGGTGCCGTCGAGTTGCTGGTTCGCTCCGGCGCGCTCGATCTCGCGGGCGGCGGAGACGTTTACCGGCGCAGCGAACAGGGACGCCTCGCCGTCGCCAAGCCGCGTGACGTAACGCTTTACTCGCGTCCGAAATGCCGCCTGTGCGACGAAGCGCGTACGGCCATTCTTCCCATCCTCCGCGAGTTCGGCGCCACGCTCCACGAAGTGAATATCGACGAAGACAAAGAATTGCGCGAACTCTACACCAACGACGTGCCCGTCATTTTCATGGGCTCGCGCGAAGTGGCGCGCCATCAAGTCGACACCGTCAAATTTCGCAAGGCTCTCGAAGACGCCAAAGCCTAGTTTCCGAATTTCTCATTTGCGCAGCGTTCGTCGCTCGACACTCTTCTACCTTCGTATGAAGAAATACGCGGCCATGCCAAATCCAACGACG
>DASRQP010000308.1:0-6232 GCA_035696585.1 Candidatus Acidiferrales bacterium
GCTTACAATGTACTGATAGGGGAGTCCAACGGTCAGGAGACGACATGTCAACTCTATTTCAAGACTTGCGCTACGCCGCGCGCATGCTGGTGAAGGCGCCGGGGTTTACAGCCATTGCCATGATCACGCTTGCTCTGGGCATTGGCGCGAACACCGCGCTTTTCAGTGTGATCAATGCGACGCTGCTGCAGCCGGTTCCCTATCCCGACGCCGATCGCATGGTGCTCGTCTGGCAAACCTACGGCTCGGACCCAGACGACGTCAACATCGTCTCTGCGCCAAACATCCAGGACATTCAGAAGCAAAATGACGTCTTGGGACCCATTGCCATGTTCGATTCTGCCGGCAAGGGCTACAACCTGGGCGGGGCGAATCAGCCCGAGCGCGTCGGCGGCGAGCGTGTGACCGCGAATTTTTTCGACGTCCTCGGCGTGAAGCCCCTTCTCGGCCGCGCTTTTCTTCCTGAGGAAGAAATCCTGGGGAAAGATCACGAAGTCGTTTTGACCTACGGCCTATGGCAGCGACGCTTCGGTGGAGATCCAGCGATTGTCGGCAAGCAGATTCAGGTGGACGGAGCCAGCCATACGGTCGTTGGCGTCATGCCGAAGCAGTTTGAATTTCAATTTTGGAGCAGACAACGCGAATTGTTCGTGCCTGTAGGTTATACGGAAGGCGACAAAGACCGCACTTCCAATTCATTTGTGGCCATCTCGCGGCTCAGGCCAGGTGTAACGCTCGCGCAGGCGAAAGCAGATCTAGATACCATCGGCAAACGTCTTGCGCAGCAGTATCCAAGCCAGAACGCGCGCATGAGCGCCACAGTGACGCCGCTGCTTCACTTTGAAATGGGAGACCTACAAACGACTTCGCTGGCTTTGCTTGTCGCCGTGGGATTTGTTTTGCTGATTGCTTGCGTAAACGTGGCGAATCTGCTGCTGGCGCGGGGGGCTTCACGCCAAAAGGAGCTGGCGATCCGCCTCGCGCTGGGTGCTACACGCCGCCGCCTTGTGCAGCAACTGATTACAGAAAGCGTCCTGCTGGGACTGCTCGGAGGCGCCGCCGGATTGCTTGCGGCTGCTTTCGGCTTGAATTTGTTCATGCCGTTGCTGCCGAGCGGTTTGCATTCTCTGCCTTTCCGACAGGTTGGAGCCATTGCGATTGACGGCCGCGTTTTTCTTTTTGCACTGTTGCTCTCCGGCGTCGCCGGCATCCTGTTCGGGCTTGCGCCCGCACTTGGCACGCACTCCGGCCACCTGATCGATCCTTTGAAGGAAGGCGGCAGCCGCGGACTGACCAGCGCAGGCGGAAACCGCTTGCGTCACACGCTGGTTGCCGCAGAGCTGGCCTTGGCGCTGATCGTGCTTGCCGGCGCCGGCTTGATGATTGACAGCATGGCGCGCTTGATGGGCGTCAATCCGGGACTGAATCCGAAAAACGTGCTCGTTATGGGCGTGTCCACGGCGCAGGAAAACGCCTATTACAGTCCGCCCGTAGACGCTCAGTTCTGCGAGGAAATGACGCAGCAGATTGGAGCCATTTCCGGCGTCGAGTCAGTGAGCGCCGTCGCTCACGTGCCCTTGGGAGGAGGAGGCGCGGGCCGCGGCTTCGTCATAGAGGGCAGACCCGCTCCGCCCCCCGGGGAAACGCCCGGCGCCGAATACAGCGTGGCATGCCCGAGTTTTTTACGCACCATGGGGATTCCCATCCTTGAAGGCCGGGAATTCACCGATGCGGATACCGCCAGTGCGGCCGGGGTGGTGGTCATCAATCAAGCCATGGCGCGGCGCTACTGGCCGAAAGAAGACGCGCTGGGCAAACACATCAAGATCGGCGGCGTTGATTCGACCGGACCCTGGTTGACCATCGTCGGAATCAGCGCCGATTTCCGCCACGACGGCCTTGACCAAAAGCCAAGGCCGTCTTTCCTGCGCCCGTTCACGCAGGCCGCATGGCCCACGATGACTGTTGTGTTGCGAACGGCGTCGGCTCCTGCAGCGTTCGAAAGGCCAGTGAGGGAAGCGCTCGCGCAGCTCGGCGACAGGTATCCTCCTTCGAACATAACCACGATGGAGCATATCGTTACCGATTCATTGGGCTCGCGCCGCTTTCCGATGTTCCTTCTCAGCGCGTTCGCGGTCCTGGCGTTGTTGCTTTCCGCAGTGGGGATCGCTGGCGTTGTGGGTTATTCGGTGGTGCAGCGCACGCATGAGCTGGGGATTCGCATGGCGCTTGGCGCGCAACAAGGAGATGTGCTGAGGCTTGTGCTGGGCCGCAGCATGCTCTGGACGCTCGGCGGAGTCGCCGTCGGAATTCTGGGCGCGATTGGCCTCACGCGTTTGCTGGGCAGCTTGCTGTATGACGTGAAGCCCGCCGATCCGCTGATTCTGGGCGGCACGGCAGTGCTGTTGACGCTTGTGGCGCTGGCGGCGTGCTACGTGCCGGCGCGGCGGGCGATGAAAGTGGATCCCATGGTGGCGCTGCGGTATGAATAGTCGATAGTTGAGAGTTGAAGGGCGAGAGCGGAAAAGTGAAACTCGAAAAACGAAGAATGCTGCTGCGGCCTGAGAGATACGGGACAAGGATTAGTCACCGAGGTGAAGGATGAACACGCTCTGGCAAGATATACGCTACGGTTTGCGGATGCTGGGAAAATCGCCGGCGTTTGCGGTGATTGCGATTCTGACGCTGGCGCTGGGAATTGGGGCCAACACGGCAATTTTTTCGTTCACCGATCAGGTGTTGCTGCGCAATTTACCGGTGCCGCATCCGGAGCAACTTGTGGTGCTGCGGTCGCCGGGGCCGAATCACGGGCGCACTTCCAGCGATGGCGATAGCGCGGCGGTATTTTCGTATCCGATGTACAAGGAACTGCGCGATCGCAGCTCCATTTTCTCCGGATTGCTGACATGCTTTGCCATCGATGTGAACGTTTCGGGCCACGGGCAGATGCAGAGCGCGAGGGGCGAACTGGTCAGCGGCAACTTCTTCCAGACGCTCGAAGTCCAGCCAGCCCTAGGACGCGTTTTCACCAGCAGTGATGAGACCGCGCCGGGAGCAAACCCGGTCGCGGTGCTGAGCTACGGTTACTGGAGGCGGCAATTCGGCGCGGATCCTTCGATTTTGAACGCGCCGCTGACGGTTAATGGAACAGCGTTGACGGTGATCGGCGTGGCGCGCAAGGGATTTTACGGGGTGCAAGTAGGGGCCACTCCCGACATCTTCATTCCTATTACGATGCACGCGCAAATGTCGCCCGAGGACGGTCTTTCGCTGGACACGCGGACGGATCACTGGCTGGCGATTCTGGGGCGGCTCAAGCCGGGGATGCCGCGAAAGAGGGCGGAAGCGGCGCTGCAGCCAATTTACGTCCCGCTTTTGGAAGAAGACGCGAAGCTCCTGAAGCTTTCCGGCAGCCATTACAAGCAGTTCCTCGCCAAGCCGTTGCAATTGACGGACGGCTCAGGAGGTCGGCAGATTTTGCAGCAAAGCGCGGAAGAGCCTTTGCTGGTTTTGATGGGCATGGTGGGACTGGTGCTGCTGATCGCGTGCGCGAATCTCGCAAGTTTACTGGTGGCGCGCGGCGAGGCGCGGCAGCGGGAAATTGCGGTGCGGCTGGCGCTCGGAGCAGGAAGAGGAAGGTTGGTGCGGCAACTGCTGACGGAGAGTTTGCTGATTGGCGTGGCGGGTGGCGCGGCGGGAATTGCCCTGGCGTCTTGGTGCTTGAACGCAATGATGGGCGCGATTCCATCGGATGTCGGAATGACCGGCCTGCAAGGCGGGCTCGACCTGCGCGTACTGTGGTTCGCTGCGGCGGCGACGCTGCTGACAAGTATTCTTTTCGGGCTGGCGCCGGCGATGCGCGCGACGCGCGTGAATCTGCAAAGCACGCTCAAGGATCAGGGATCAAGCGTTTCCGAGGGGCGCTCGAATATCCGGATGCGAAAAATTCTGATCGTCGCGCAAGTAGCCCTGACGGCGGTGCTGCTGGCGGGCGCGGGATTGCTGACGCGGACGCTGGTCAACCTGGAACACACCAACCTGGGCGTCCACACGGAAAATATTCTGCAATTTTCCGTCGAACCGGATTTGAACGGCGATTCCACGGCACAAACCGTGGCGCTAAGCGACAGCGCGCGTCAGCGGTTTGCGGCGCTGCCGGGGGTCCGCTCGGTAAGCGCGTCGTGGATGCCGATTTTTGCGGATGACGATAGCTCGTTCAACATTACGCCGGAAGGCTACGCCATGCATCCCGACGAAGACACGAATGTGCAGTACAACTATGTTGGGCCCAATTATTTTTCCACTATGGGGATTCCGTTGATTGCCGGCAGGGAATTCACCGAAGCGGACACGGCGAAAAGTCAAAAAGTAATCATCATTAACGAAAAGCTGGCGCGGCGATTTTTCGCGGGACGCAATCCGATTGGACTGCACATCGCGCAAGGCGCCGGGAACAAGGTCCATCCGGACATGGAAATCGTCGGCGTGGTGGCGGATAGCAAATGGGACGGACCGCGGGACACCATTCAGCCGTTTCTCTATGAGCCGTACGCGCAGAATCCGCTCTTGGGCGTGCTGATGTTTTACGTGCGCACGGAGCGCGATCCCGCACAGATGGCGGCGACGCTGCACGCGACGATGGAGCAACTGGATCCGAATCTGCCGGTAAACAACATGCGGACGCTGACGGCGCAAATCGACGACGAGATGTTCAACGACCGGTTGGTGGCAATCCTCTCGATTTCGCTGGCGTTGCTGGCGGCATTGCTGGCGGCGCTCGGGCTTTACGGCGTGCTGTCGTATGTGGTGGCGCGGCGCACGCGCGAAATTGGCATTCGCATGGCGCTCGGCGGGCAGCGCGCGGATATTTTGCGACTCGTCCTGGGGCAGGGTGCGCAACTCACGGTAATTGGCGGAGCGGTGGGCATCGTAGCGGCTCTTGCTCTGGCGCGATTGATGTCTAGTTTGCTTTTCGGTGTGAGCGCCAATGATCCGTTGACATTTGTTGGGGTGGCGGTTCTGCTGGGGATCGTCTCGGGCGCGGCATGCTACATCCCCGCTCGGCGAGCGGTGCGCGTGGATCCGATTGTCGCGCTGAGATACGAATAGTTGAAAGTTGACCGTTGATAGCCGACAGGCGAAACCCAAAGAACGAAACTAGAAAAGCCAAGAACCACAAGACGAAAGACGAAGGCAAAGCGTAAAGCCGCCGCGGCTGCGCCGGTGAGCGTTCGTCCATCTGCTACAATAATCGCGTATGCCAGTGGAACGGGAAACGCTTGAAGCCGACGTGCTCATCGTTGGCGCCGGCCCTGCCGGACTTGCCTGCGCGCTGCACCTCTCTCGCCTGATCGAGCAGCACAATTCCGCCGGACGCACGCCGCAGCTTTCCTCCGACAATGTTTATGTCCTCGAAAAGGCGCGGGAACTGGGCGCGCACCAACTGTCGGGCGCGATCATGGATCCTTGCGCTCTTCGCGAACTTGTGCCGGATTTTGAGAAATCCGCGCCGCTCGACACGCCTGTAACCGGCGACGCCGTTTATTTTTTCACCGGGAGCCGCGAGTGGAAGCTGCCCATCACGCCTCCACCATTTAAGAATCATGGCAATTACGTTGTGTCGCTGAGCAAGTTGGTGAAATGGCTTGGCGGACTGGTCGAAAAGGCCGGCGTGAACGTGTTCACGCAATTTGCCGGCGCATCGCTGATCTACGAAGGCAATCGTGTTGCGGGCGTGATTACGGGAGACAAAGGCGTCGACAAGAACGGCAAGCCCAAGGACAACTTCACGCCTGGATACGAACTGCGGTCGAAAATTACAGTACTGGCTGAAGGACCCCGCGGCTCTTTGACGAAAGAACTGGTCAATCATCTGCATCTCGACGGCGTGAATCCGCAGTCCTACGGCATCGGCATCAAGGAATTGTGGGACGTGCAGCCGGGGAAGATCGAGACGGGCTTCGTCGCGCATACGGCGGGCTGGCCGCTCGATTCGCAAAAATATGGCGGCGGCTGGATTTACGGAATGCGCGACGATCGCGTTTCTTTGGGAATGGTTATTGCGCTGGAATACAAAGATTCGCTGTTCGACCCGCACGAAGCGTTTCAGAAATTCAAGACGCATCCGTACATCCGGCGAATTCTGGAAGGCGGGAAGCTGGTGCGCTATGGGGCGAAGACTGTTCCGTATGGCGGCTGGTACTCGATGCCGAGGAATTATTTCGATGGCGGG
>DASRQP010000309.1:0-3090 GCA_035696585.1 Candidatus Acidiferrales bacterium
CGGCAAATGCGGACGGATTGCTTGCGCGGCGGCAAGTTCCATCAGTCCGATCATCGCCGGAGTGGAGAATACAGCGGGGAGGCTGGAATCGTACGCGGCGATCGTCCATTCGAACGGAACCACACATTCAATTCTGGACTGCAAGCCTTTGGCGATTCCGGGGACGCCTTCTTTTCGCGACTTCGCTTTGGACTTGGCAGCGACTTTCGGTTTTGTGGCTTTCTCTTTTTTCACAGGGTTCCTTGTTTAGAGGATTCATGCCGATGCGGGGCATGGAAGAAATCTTTTGTGAATTCCGTGATGGTTATGCCGAACTGTTTCCAGAGCCGCTTGCGCAATGTGCCGTAGTCTTGCGCGCCGCTGAAAAGATCGCGCAGCAGTTCGCGAAAGGTTGCGCTGCGACGCGCGAACTGGACCATGCGCGTGGTGACCGTTCCGCCGAGGAATCGGCCGCGAAAAACGAGGCGCACAAGGCGCGTGGCGATTTCGAGGTCGGCGACAAATTCCGCGCGCAGCCGCGCCGGATAGCTTTCTGGCTGGCCGTCGACGATTGCTTGGGCGAGTAAATCGCCGGAACGAAGCGCGTAAAATAATCCTTCGCCGGTGATGGGATCCACGCAGGCTGCCGCGTCGCCAGCCAGCGCCCAATTTCGGCCGACGATCTTGCGGTGGCGCAGCGTGCCAAGTTCCGGAGAAGGGAGCACGTGGCTGTAAAACCGCGCGCCGTCCGTGGCGATTTTCTCTTCGCGAACGAAATCGTCGAGAAGCTGGCGCAATTTTGACGTGGTGTACTTCGCCATGGTTGCGCAGATTCCGACCGACAAATGATCCGTGCGCGGGAAGGACCACAGATAGCCGTTCATGCGGTCGAGAAATTTTATTTTGACTGTTTCCTCTTTTGCGGGAATGAAATAACCGAGCGTCACTTCGAGGTCTTGAGGACGAAGAGGAGTCGTGTCCGGCAACAATTGATTTCGCGCGCCACCCGCGAGTACCACGAAGTCCGCGCTATGTTCCTTCCCGCCTGCTGTGAGGGTCACGTGCCGGACATTTTCATTTTTTTCATCTTTATCAAGATGGGTTTCGACACGCGTGACGCGCGCGTGCACGGTTTCACAACCAGCCGCTGCGGCGCGGTCGAGCAGCAATCCATTGAGCACGGCGCGCGAGTAAATCACCAGGGGGCGCGACATCTCAAAACGTGCTCGATGGCCTTTGCTGGAAATCAATTCCGCGGTATGAATTTCTTTTTTGACTTGCGGGCCGCTGAGCAGGAACGGATATTTTTCGATGGCCTTGTGGGTCAGGCCGCCGCCGCACGGCTTTTCCCAGGCGAGATGCTCGTCAAACAGCGTGACGTTGAACCCCGCGCTCGCAAGTTTTTCGCCGCAGAGAGCACCCGCAGGCCCTCCGCCAACTATGGCAATTTGTTTCATTCGCTTGGAATCCGCGTACAGACGAGATTTGCGCACCCGTTCAAACTCCAAAGTATAGCATCAGCCAGCCCAGCGCAAACGCGGTGTGCGCCTTTGGTAGCAGGAGGTTCCGTTCAGCCTTGGCGAGCCAGTTTCGGAATTCCTCATAAGCGCCTCCGAAGCAGGGCCGTTCGCGAAACGATCACGAGCTGTGGATGGAATCGGTGCATGGTAAAATAAGGGGCGTGAAGTCACGCGAGGGAATCTCGCGCTGGGGACTTGTTGGGAAAAGTTGTCAGTCAGAAAGAATTGCTGAGCAGGGTGGCCGAAGCGAAGGCCGCTCGGCGTCGAATTGTGTTCACAAACGGCTGTTATGACCTGCTGCATCCCGGCCATGTACGCCTGCTAGAAAAATCCCGCGAACTCGGCGACATACTTGTGCTCGCGCTCAACAGCGATCGCAGCGTGCGCGAAAATAAAGGCGCCAGCCGGCCAATCATTCCCGAAGACGAACGCGCGGAAATCGCAGCGGCGCTCGCGGCGGTGGATTACGTGGTGTTGTTCGACGAACCCACGCCGCGTGAAATCATTGCGCGCGTGCTGCCGGACGTGCTGGTGAAGGGAAGCGACTGGGGCGTGGATGAAATTGTGGGGCGTGAGGAAGTCGAAGCGGCGGGTGGCCGCGTGGTGTCGGTGCCGCTCGAGCCGGGCTATTCCACTTCCGCAATCCTTGAGAGCATTTTGAAAATTCCATCATGATTCTGCCTCTGGTCGGCGAGCTGCTCTCCCGCGTGGGACGCCAGCAATCCGTTGAAGAATGTTTTGATCGTCTGCGACGCGGCAGCCGTGAAGTGGTGCTGACCGGCCTGACCGATCCCGCCAAGGCGCTGCTTGTTGCGCTGGCAGTGCAATCGCTTTCCAAGCAAACAATCCTGCTCGTCGAATCGAATCAGAAGGCCGACGACTTCGAGGCGTTGACGCTTTATTTTCTCCGCGCTCTGGGACGAGCGAACGCGCAAGTGACGGTGCTGCCCTCCCACGAAGTGCTGCCCTACGATCATCAGTCGCCCCATCCTGAAATTTCCGAGGCGCGTGCGGCGGCTCTGTGGCGTTTGACGAGCGGCGAAGCAGATTTGGTGATCGCGCCAATCTCAGCCGCGGTTCTTCGTCTTCGCGAGCCGCAGTATTACCGGAGTCTGGCCCTTGCGCTTGCGCGCGGCGAGGATGTGCCTCGCGAAGAATTACTCGCGCATTTGGCGAGCGTCGGCTACGAGGCGGTCGAAACCGTCGAAATGCCCGGGCAGTTCGCCGTGCGCGGGGGAATCCTCGATGTGTTCCCGCCAGAGGCGGAACGCCCGGTGCGTCTCGAACTTCTGGGCGATACTTTGGAATCGTTGCGTGAATTCGATACGGATACGCAGCGTTCGACAAGCCCCGTCGAACGAATCACGCTGCTGCCACTCACGGACAGCCCGCGCAGCGCGGAGCAACTCGAACGCCTCCGCGCTCCTGTGATTGCGGGCCACGAAGAGTCACAGCGGCGAGAACTCGATGTCCCCGCGGGATTTTTCCCCGGTTGGGAATTTCGAGCGTTTCTCACGGAGCGCCGCGAATCGAATCTGCTTCGGCTGCGCGAAAACGTGCTGGTGATCGAAGATGAACCCGCCGCGCTCGA
>DASRQP010000310.1:0-6648 GCA_035696585.1 Candidatus Acidiferrales bacterium
GCGGAACACATTTCTTCATACAGCTTTTCGCCGGGCCGCAAACCCGTGAACTGGATGCTCACCTGATTTTCCGTTTTCCCTGACAACTGAATCAGCGTCCTCGCCAACTGAACAATGGAGATCTGCTTCCCCATTTCGAGCACCAGAATGTCTCCGTGCTCGCCAACCGTGGACGCCTCCAGCACCAGCGCGACCGCCTCACGCGTGGTCATAAAAAATCGTTTGATCTCAGGATGAGTGATTGTGAGCGGACGATTGTTTTCCAGTTGCTGCTGGAGCACGGGCACTACGCTGCCGTTTGAGCCCAGAACGTTGCCGAAGCGCACGGAAATACAACGCATCGCGCTCCCGCTCCGGCAGTTCAGAATGAGTTCGCCCACGCGCTTTGTGGCGCCCATGACGCTGGTCGGGTTCACCGCTTTATCGGAGGAGATCAGGACGAAGCTTTCGCATCCGCAGTCTTCCGCTGTTTCGAGCAAATTCATAAGGCCAAAAACGTTGTTCTTTACCGCCTCCTGAACGTTCCCTTCCATTAAGGGAACGTGTTTATAGGCGGCCGCGTGAAAGACAATGCTCGGGCTGTGCTGCTGGAATAAGCGTCGCATGCGCATCTCGTCGCTAATATCGGCAACGCAAAAAATGGAAGAGCGGCGCTCGCGGTCTCCCACAAATGCCTGTTGCAAATAAAAAAGTCCCGTTTCGTTCTGATCGACAGAAACAAGCTGCCGCGGACCGTATCGCATGATCTGGCGGCAGAGCTCGGAACCGATCGATCCTGCCGCGCCAGTAACGAGAACTACTTTGCCCTCGATTTCGCGGCGAACTGGCTCCAAATCCATTTCGACCGGCTCCCGGCCGAGAAGATCCTCGAGACGAACGTCGCGAAGCTGACGAATGCTGACGTGCCCGTTGATGATTTCACCCAAGGCAGGAACTGTTCGAAACGGAATTCCCGCCTGCTGGCAAATTTGGATGAATCCTTGCATCTGTTCTCCGGTGGCTGACGGCACGGCTATAACGACCTCATCCGCGGGATAATGGGCCAAGATCGCCGGGAGTTGTTCCGTGCTCCCGAGCACGGTCACGCCATGAATGGCGATGCCGAGTTTCGATTCGTTGTCGTCGAGGCAGCCCAGCACGCAATAGCCGCTCCCCGAATGGGCGATTTCGCGAATAACCATCTGTGCCGCGAATCCAGCGCCAATAATGATGACTTTTTTCGACGTCTTTGAATCGCGACGCATCGTTTCTGCCAGGACCCGCGACATCAAACGCCCGCCAGACAAAAGGCCGGCGGTCAGCACCGCTTCGAGAAGATACACCGAGCGCGGAAATGCAAAGAAGCCAAGGCTTATGACGATTAAATAAAAGCAGACCGTCCCAAGTGTGACCGCTTTCAAAATGTTTAGAGCTTCGCTGACACCGCTGAAATGCCACCATCCGCGGTGGAGATTGAAAAGACGCAACGAACTCAAGCGGACCGCTATGAGGATCGGCGCGGTCCACATAAGCAGGTGCCGAAACGGCAGGCTGAAATCAAACCTGAGGAGCCACGCGAGAACAAGAGACCCTAAAACCAACAACGCCTGGAAAAACGCGATGAACCAGGGCCGATTTTCAAACAGGAGCTTAGGCAAATTCAAAAAGAATTTTTTCATGGGCTGGGTTGGACTGCCTCTCTTAGGTGGAACAATAAATGGAGCAACCAGCGGTTCGCTGATTGCTCTTTTTTTCGGAACGAAACTTTTCTTTAGGAGACGATTGAACGAAAAGTCTTCAGAATCAGCGACACGTCGCGGCGAAACGAAATGTTTTCGATGTATTCGAGGTTTAGAAATAATTTGTGGGGCAAAACAATGGTGCGGTAAAACCCTTCGGGATCCGGATGCCTCGAAAGCAGTTTTTCTTCGTGACGATAAGCAATTGCGGCCGGATCCGTGATGCCTGGCCGGACTTCCAATACCCTGCGTTGTTGATGCGTGTACTCGGCTACATACCGCTCGACTTCCGGTCGCGGCCCTACCAGGCTCATTTCACCCTTCAGGACGTTCCAAAGTTGCGGCAATTCGTCTATTTTGAACTTGCGGAGAATCGCTCCGACGGGTGTGATCCGGGGATCGGAGGCGACTGTAATGAGCGGGCTAGACTCTCCAGCGCCACACATAGAGCGAAATTTCATCAGAAGAAAAATCCTGCCTTTGCGCCCTACACGCGGTTGACGAAACAAGACTGACCGCGAAGACGTGAGTTTGAGCAAGACCGCGACGATTAGGAAGAAAGGGACCAGCAGGATAAGCCCCGCAATGGCGCACGACACATCCAGAATTCTCTTCCCCGCGCGTTGATAAAATGCTTCGCGGCGCGACGTACGACCACGAGAAATCGGCCATTCAGTTGATCTTTCGAGATAGTTTTCAGACTCGGGGTGTAATCGCATGTTGCGCCACAGAAGAAGAACACTCCGCTTCTCGCGCGGTGTTTGTTACCGCCGCAATCACTTGTTCTATTTCGTCTTCGCGCATGGTCGGATAAATCGGCAGAGAAATGGACCGGAGGTATTGCGATTCCGCATTGGGAAGATCTCCCAGCCGGTATCCGAACTCCCGCCGATAGTATGGCTGGAGATGCAAGGGTATGAAGTGGACGCTGGTGCCAATTCCCTGCTGATTTAGCGCGGCAATAAATTGATCGCGATCGATTCGCAATTTATCGGGAGCAAGACGCAAAATGTAGAGGTGCCAGGAACTTTCGCGATCCTCGAGCACGCGTGGCGGCTCAAGCGAATCAAACATTTGAAACGCTTCGGTGTAACGCTCGGCGATGTGGCGGCGTGCTTCGCGCATCGCGTCGCACTTCTTCAGTTGAACCAAGCCCAGGGCGGCCTGCAAATCCGTGAAATTGTACTTGTATCCGGCCTGCTGTACTTCGTAATACCAGGTTCCTTCGGCGCTGTAGCGTTTCCATCCGTCGCGCGCGATTCCGTGGAGACGCATCATTCGCATGCGCTCGGCAGCCGCGGCGTTTTCCGTGGTGATCATTCCGCCTTCGCCCGTGGTCAACGTCTTCGTCGCGTAGAAACTGAACGCAGTGAATTCGCTGAGAGAACCCACCGGCTGACCGCGATACGAAGCGGGCAGCGCGTGTGCTGCATCCTCGACGATCCGCAAATTACGCTTCTTTGTCAGCTCGTGAATTTCCGCCATGTCGCATGGCTGGCCCGCAAGATGTACTGGAATGATGGCGCGCGTCCGCGAAGTGACACGCCGTTCGGCATCGCGCGAGTCGATGTTCAACGTTTCGGGATCAATATCGACCAAAACAGGACGACCGCCCAGATAAACGACAACCTCGGCCGTGGCCGTGAACGTGGTGGTGGGGACCAGCACTTCGTCTCCCGTTTGCAGGCCAATCGCTTCGAGCGCGAGATGTAAAGCCGCCGTGCAAGACGAGACGGCGACAGCATGCGAAGCCCCTACGTAATGCGCAAATTTATTCTCGAATTCGACGGTCCTTCCGCCCATGGTGAGCCAGCCATCGCGAATGACTTCGGCCAAAGCGGCGATTTCCTCTTCGCCAACAGCGGCGCGATGAAACGGAATGCGCTGTAAATTTTTAGATGTCATTGATTCTGAATTGTGCCCAGATAATGAGTGCTGAACACTCCTACAGCGGAAGCTAGGTTGTAGGCCAGTCGTGAAATTCTGGATAAGACACGAGCCAATGGTGGCGCCACAGTCAGCCGTTCCAGATGTACGCGGCATCGCGGAAAGAGTGCCAGAATTTCTTTTCTGCGAATGCCGCGCACGTCTCTGTTTCGAGGGTTATTTACGAAGAAGTCGTACCACAGAATTACTCCGCCCGGCTTCAAGACTCGAAGCATTTGACGGGCGATTTCTTCTTTCACCCCTGAATCCAGGATAGAAGTGAAAACTGTCATCTGAAAAACGATGTCGAATTCAGCAGTCGGGAGTAGCAGCCTGCTGGCGTCGGCGACTTTCAATTGCACTCCAGCAGGGCATAACTGCTTACCCCGAGTGATGCTATCCTCCAAGAGGTCGACGCCGAATAAGTGATGGGGTTCTGCTCCCCAGCGTATGAATTCTCGAAGCCAAAAGCCGGTGCCGCAGCCAATCTCCAATATCTTTTTCTGCTTCAGATCTGCACAGCGCGCCCGCTTCAATACCCGCAGCATTCGCCGCTCGATCTCTTGAATGCGAGAGAGATGGGACACATCGAGGAACGAATAACGATGGTCGCTGGCGTTTTGAAGGCGGCGGGCGTATGCCTCCTTTATCCGCACCGCTTCAGATGCAGCGTCAACCTTGACTGCTGTTGATATCAACGAACGCGACCTTGAACTTTCCGGCATTGAGGTCCTCAGTTCTTCGGTTGCTCAAGAGTGCCGATGATTGCACCCGCGCGATTACTCGCAGTCGCCGAAAAAAGACGCCGCACGCCGAAGAGAGTTCCCAAACCATAAGCGAAATGAAACAGAACGCACGCGAAGGGCATCACGAGCCTGACTCCCCGTGAACGCTTCTCCTCCGCATGCGTGGCAAACCAGATTCCCAGCAAGAAGTAGAGGACACCGAGAGCAAGGAGAATCGCGCGTGCCGGAACATTCCACACTGACAGCAGTACCAGAAAAGCGCTAATCGCCAGAATCGCCGCCGGGCACAGATGTCGAAATCCGAGGGCCTTTCTGTTCTCTTTCCATGTGAGTCCATGCCACTGGCTCTTTTGGAAAGCTTGCCGAAGGAGATCGACGTAGTTGCTGATGGGCACGTAGACGGTTGTCAACGCGGAAGTCATATAGATTTTGCCTCCCGCCTCTCGAACCCGAGCCGATAGATCATTATCCTGATTGCGGATAAGCCTTTCGTTGAAGAGTCCGACGCGCTCGAACACCTCCCTCCGGTACGCGCCGAAAGGAACCGTGTCGACGTATCCCTCCTGAACGCTCGTACGAAAGCGGGAATTCCCCACGCCAAACGGGCTGGACAAAATGGCGCAGGCTAATTGCGCGCCGAACGCCTTCGACGATGCCGCTGTCTTTACTGGCCCGCCAACGACGTCGGCTCCAGTTCTTTCCAACCACACAGCGCAATTCCCGATGAACCGCCGAGGATAAACGCAGTGCGCTCCGGCGATGATGATGATGGATCCGCGCGCCGCGCGAATGCCCACGTTCATTCCCGACGGAGTGTGCTGGCCGGGGTTATCGAGCAGGAATAGGCTGGCGGATCCCGCGCCTAACCTCTCGACAACGTCGCGCGAACCGTCGGAAGAACGGCCATCGACGACGAGAATCTCAAACCGGTCTTCTGGATACGATTGTGCGAGCAAAGAGAGCAAGCATGGCTCGAGCAACTTGCCCTCGTTTCGCATCGGCATCACAACCGAAACAAAGGGAACCTGCGATGAAGAGACCGCAGGAGCAACTTCACGCGTCGGCTCCAGAGTCCATTCGCTGGTACTTTTCGGACTCCCCACGCTCAATTGCTCGTTCCTTTTATTCATAAGCAACGGTGAGAATCACGAGATCACCCATGTATTGCTGTGGAAACAGCCTCTAGAGGCGAGACGCCCCTTACGTCGACTTCACGGCAGACGCCGCCGTCGACAAAATATTCCTTGCTGCAGGCGGCGCATTTCCGCGCCGCGCCGCCTTCTTCCAAGCGAACACCGCAAGCGCACATCCAGCCCACTCGCTTCGCGGGGACGCCCATGACCAGCGCGTAGTCTGGAATATCGTGCGTCACAACAGCGCCCGCAGCGATGAACGCATAGCGCCCAATCGTGGTCCCGCACACGATGGTCGAGTTCGCGCCCAACGATGCGCCGCGTCTTACGAGAGTCTTCTGATACTCGTGCCGGCGAACAATGTGGCTTCGCGGATTGATCACGTTGGTGAAGACCATCGACGGCCCGCAGAACACGTCGTCTTCCAGCTCGACGCCTTCGTAGATCGAGACGTTGTTCTGGATCTTCACGTTGTTGCCGATGCGCGTCCCATTCATGACGACCACGTTCTGTCCCAGCGAACAACGCTCGCCGATCACCGCTCCGCCGAGTACGTGGCAGAAGTGCCACACCTTGGTTCTTGCGCCAATCGTTGCGCCGTCATCCACGTAGGCGGATTCGTGGATGAATGCCTGCTCGTGCACGCTCACGCGTCTGCCTCCGCATGGATGTCCTGCTGCCACTCCTGGAGCGAGCGCACCGAGGCTGGCCGCGATCGCAGCGACAGGATCGCGTCGGACGCTGCGCTCGCAGCGGAGAGCGTCGTGGTATAGGCGACCCGGTTGCGGATCGCCGCCTGACGCAGCGTATAATCGTCCCACTGGGCGTGCTTCCCGAGCGGAGTATTCACCAGTAGCTGCACGTCACCGTTGACGATCATGTCGAGGCAGTTCGGCCGCCCTTCGTGCACCTTGAAGACGCGGCTGACCGGGATGCCCCGAGCGCGCAGGTACTTCGCCGTCCCACCCGTCGCGTAAAGGGTGAATCCCATCTCGTGAAAGCGGCGCGCGATAGGGGTCACGTTCGGCTTGTCCGAGTCGTTGACCGTGACGAGGATGCTACCCTCCAGCGGGAGGCCGTTGCCGGCAGCGAGCTGCGCGCGCGCGAAGGCGCTTCCGAAGGAGT